>JAFKLV010000600.1 GCA_017304125.1 Sphingomonadales bacterium | reverse complement strand
ACCTGCCCAAGATCGATCGCGCGATCGATTATTTCGCGGTGAAGGAGGCGGTGTTCCCGTTCAATCGCTTCCCGGGGATCGATCCGGTGCTCTCGCCGGAGATGAAATCTACCGGCGAAGTTATGGGGATCGCTCAGGATTTCACCACGGCTTTCGCCAAGTCGCAGCTCGGCTCGGGCACCTTGCTGCCCACCTCGGGCGCGGTGTTTGTCAGCGTCAAGGATAGCGACAAGGCGCATATCGAGCCGGCGGTGCGGCTGCTGGTCGATGCCGGGTTCAGCATCGTCGCGACCGGCGGGACGGCGGATCATCTCGCCGCGGCCGGGCTGCCGGTCGAGCGGGTCAACAAGGTGGCGCAGGGCCGCCCACATATCGTCGACCGGATCAAGGACGGCGGGATCGAGCTGATCTTCAACACCACCGAGGGCTGGCAGAGCCTGAAGGATTCGCAGCCGATCCGCGCTTCGGCGCTGGCGCAGAAGATCCCTTACTTCACCACGGCGCCCGCCAGCCTCGAAGCGGCGAAGGCGATTGCGACTTCGGCGACGCGCAACCTTGAAGTCAGGCCGCTCCAGTCTTATTATTCGCAGTCGCACAACTGATCCCCGACATTGAAGGATAGTGCGAAGCGGCCCACCCGGGTCGCTCGGGGAAGGGGCTTTGACGAAGGATTGCGTGATGGCGACGGTCGAAAAGATGCCGATGCTTCAGGAAGGCTATGAGAAGCTCAATGCCGATCTCAAACGCCTGAAGGCCGAGCGTCCGCTGATCGTCGATGCGATCGAGGAAGCGCGCGCGCACGGCGACCTTTCGGAAAACGCCGAATATCATGCGGCGAAGGAGCGGCAGGGCCAGATCGAGGCGTCGATCGCCGACATCGAGGACAAATTGTCGCGCGCGCAGATCATCGATCCGCGTGAGCTTTCGGGCGACAAGGTGGTGTTCGGCGCCACCGTCACCCTGCTCGACGACGACGAGAAGCCGGTGAAATATCAGATCGTCGGCCAGACCGAGGCGGACGCCAAGACCGGGCGGATCAGCTATAATTCGCCGCTCGGCCGCGCGCTGATCGGGCGCAGCGTCGACGATGAGATCGAGGTGTCGGTGCCGGCGGGCGACCGTTATTACGTCGTCTCGAAGATCGAGTTTATCTGAACCACCCACCCGTTCCGCTGCCCGCCACGCTCGCCGAGATGATCGGCGCGCGTGGGTGGGAGCGGGATATGGTCGGCGAATCCGGCGGCGCGGTGTTTCGGCTGCGCGATGCCGATGGCGACGATCTCTATCTGAAATTCGGCACCGGGGCGGTGGCGGAGGCGATCGCCGACGAAGCCGTGCGGCTGCGCTGGCTCGCGACGCGGCTGCCGTGTCCTGAAACGCGCGCATTCGTCGCGCAGCGCGGCGCCGCGTGGCTGCTCACCACCGCCTTGCCCGGAAAGACCGGCGATGCGTGGCTGGAGCATGATCCGGCGATGCTGCCGCAGATCATCACGGCGTTCGCGGCTTTCCTGCGCCGGCTGCATGCTTTGCCGGTGGCTGAATGTCCGTTCGATTCGGGCAGGACGCTGCGACTGGCAGCCGCGCGGCGCAATGTCGCGACCGGGCTGGTCGATGCCGATGACTTCGATGACGATCATGCCGGGTGGAGCGCAGCGGAGATGCTCGCCGAAACCGAGCGGCTGGCCGAATTCGCGCCGCAGCGCGTCGTGACGCACGGCGATTTCTCGCTGGGCAATCTGTTGCTGACCGAGGATTGCCAGGTGACGGGCGTGATCGATCTCGATCGCCTCGGCACCGCCGATCCTTATCAGGATATCGCGATATTCTGGCAGAATATGGCGGATTTCGGCGGCGCCGCGCAGGCGCAGTTCCTTGCCGATATGGGGATCGAGCGCGTCGACGCGCAGCGGCTGGCGTTCCACCGCTGTCTTGACGAATTGTTCTGATCGCTCCGTCA
>JAFKLV010000599.1 GCA_017304125.1 Sphingomonadales bacterium | reverse complement strand
ACCAGGTCATGACCGAGTACCTCGATGCCGACGTCAGCACCATCGCTGCGACCCAGGAAGCGCTCTACGAGAGCATGAACAAGGGAGACGGCAGCGTCGATGTGGTGGCAGACGTTTGGAGCGACCACCTTCCCGCGCAGATGAAGAACTACGTCCTCCCCGGCAGTGCCGAAACGATCATCTTCAACAAGACGCCCTATGAGGGCACCGAGGGCATCTTCATCCCCAAATACGTGGCCGACGAGTACGGAGTGAAGTCACTCGCCGATCTGGCGAAGCCGGAGATTGCGAAGCTGTTCGATTCCGACGGTAACGGCCTCGGCGAACTCTGGGCAGGTGCGGCGGGCTGGGAATCCACCAATCAGACGCAGGTACGCGCCAAATCCTATGGCTTCGACAAGACGATGGAGCTTACCACGCTTGATCAGGCCGTCGAACTCGCGCTCCTGAAGGATGCCTATGCCAGCAAGAAGCCGATCGCCTTCTACTACTGGACGCCGGAGTGGATCTTCGCCGCCTATGACCTTGTGAAACTCGAGGAACCTGCCTTCACCGGCTACACCACTGCGGACGCGAAGGGTAGCGAACGTTACAACGCAAACGGCTGCTATACATTCTACCAGCCCGGCGAGCGCAACGATTGGCTGGAAGCCAGCGACATCAAGTGCGGCCAGCCGCCGACCCGCGTCTATGTCGCCCACTCCAAGGAGCTGGCCGGCCGTGATCCCAAGATCGCGCAGTTCCTGACGCAGGTGAAGCTGAACACCGACGACGTCAGCAAGTGGATCCTGGCTATGGAAGTCGACGGCAAGCCGGTTGAGCAGGTCGCCAGGGAGTGGATCGACGCCAACAAGCCGAAGATCGAGAACGAATGGCTGGCTGGCGTCCGGTAGTGGGCCGCTCCGCCTCCCGGCTTTCGAGGTGGCCGGCAACGGGACTGGATATGCCTGAGAGCGGGTTCCGACGCTGGCAGCGCCCCCTCATGTTGGTCCGGCGTCAGTTTCGCCGCTGATCCTCACGATGTCCGGCCGGCTCAGCCAGACGCCGGCCTGCTTCTCCGCGTGTCCGCAAGCAGCAGCGCTGCGCAAGGTGCGAACTATGACTTACGACTTCATCATTGCGGGTGGCGGTTCGGCGGGCTGCGTGCTCGCCAATCGCCTGAGCGAGGATCCGGCCAATAAGGTCCTGCTGGTTGAAGCCGGCTCGGCTCGCCGCAGCATCTTCGTGAGCATGCCCACCGCTAACGGCTTCATCTTCGGCAAGCGAGCCTATGACTGGGGGTTCCGGACCGAGCCACAAGCCGAAATGTCCGGTCGCCAGGTATACTGGCCGCGCGGCAGGCGGCTCGGCGGCTCTTCCGCCATCAACGGCATGGTCTACATACGCGGCAACCCCTCGGACTATGACGGCTGGCGCCAGCTCGGGCTGGACGGCTGGTCCTATGCGGACGTGCTTCCGTACTTCAAGCGCATGGAAGACAGCCACCGCGGCGACAATGACTTCCATGGCACGGGCGGGCCGCTGCGCACGAGCTATGCGGGGGGTGCAGCGCCGATCGATCTCGCTTTCCTGGAAGCGGCGAAGCAGGCGGGCTATAAGCGCAACGCGGACTTCAACGGCGCACGTCAGGACGGCTTCGGCACCTACGATGTGAGCGTAAGCGGCGGCCGCCGCAGCGATGCCGCCTCAGCCTATATCCGCCCGGTTCTACACCGCAAAAACCTGACGGTGATGTCCGACACGTTTTGCGAGCAGATCGTTCTCGACAAGGGGCGCGCGGTCGGCCTCAAGCTGCGCCGGAACGGGAGGGCCGAAGAGGTTCGATGCGGCGAGGTCATCGTCGCACTCGGTGCCATCACCTCGCCGCAGCTCCTGATGGTGTCCGGCATCGGGCCGGAGCAGAACCTGCGCGACGTGTCTGTTCCTGTTGCGGTGGATCTGCCCGGCGTCGGTACCAACCT
>JAFKLV010000598.1 GCA_017304125.1 Sphingomonadales bacterium | reverse complement strand
ACGCGACGCGCGCGGTCCATTCGGTCTGCGCCTCGCTGGACAGGCCGCTGGTCGCATCGAGCAGCGCTTCTGCCTCGCGGCCCATGTCGCCCTTCACATAGGGCTGCATCTGCGTCGCGAGGGTCGCGGCGATCTGATCGCTGCGGGTTGCCTTGGCGCGGATGCGATTGGGCGCGCCGTCCTGCCAGATCAGCCGCTGCGCATCGGGCAGCGGGGGCAGGTCGGTCGCGCCGCGTGCGCGGGCGAGCCGTGCGAGCGCGTCGGCCTGCGGCAGTTCGGGGGCTTCGCTGAGCAGCTTGACCAGCGCATCCTGCTCGACGCGCGGCGATCCCTTGGCGGTGTAGAGTTCGGCCAGCGCATAGCTGTGGAGCGGCCCCGGACCCATGGCGGCGAGCCCGAGCTGGGCATCCTGCCAACGCTGTTCGCGGATCGCAGCGAATACCGCGCGATAGCCGCTGCGCTGTTCGGGGGTGAGCTGCGCGGGGATCACCGATCGCGCGGCGGAAAGCGTGGCGGTGGCGGAGGCCGATGCCGCAGCAGAGGGCAGGGGATCGGCCGTGGCAATCCCCGTCGCCAGCGCGGCCAGGCCCGCCGCTACGACGAATTTCGCAATCACGCCTGCATTCCCCCGATCAGCAACTGTAGGTCCCTCCACGCGTCGGCCTTCGCGGCCGGGCGTTCCCGCAACAGACGCGGGTGATAGCTGGCCACCACCTCCGTCTTTCTTCCACCTTTATGTTCAAGAAGATGCAAACGCCCACGGGTCTCGGCGACATCCGCCGCCAGCAACGCACGACTCGCCGCATTTCCTAGCGCGAGCAGCCGTTTCGGGGCGACCAGCGCGACATGGTGGCGGGTGATTTCAAACAGCGCCGCCTCCGCTTCGCGCGGCACGCGACCGGCGATCGGGCGCGCTGCGGCGACGGCGGCAAGATGGATTTCGGTGCGGGCCAGCCCGATCGCGGCGAGCATCCGGTCGAACAGTCGCGCCAGCTCGCCCGATAGCAGGGCATCGCTATCGTCGCGCTCGGGGCAATCGACCAAAATCATCACATCGGCGACCGCCGGCCCGCTCGCCGGGACCAGGGCGCTGCCCCATGCCGCTTCGGGCGCGTCCGCCCCGAGGCGCCAGGCGAGGAAGCCCTCCAGCGTCGGCGGCAGGACGAGCGGCTGTGCCACGGGCGCGGCGGGCGGCGCCTCGCCGCGGCGCTCCGCCGGGCGCTGTTCGGCCGGGCGCGGTTCCGCCTCGGGCTCGGGCGCAGCGAGCCAGTCGAAAGGCTCGTCGCTCGCGAGCACGTCGACCCCGGCGGCCTGCCACCATTCCAGCGTGCTCGCCGCTGCCTTGTTCCAGTCGAAAATCTGCTCAGCCCCCATCGCGTCTATTAGGATTGGCGTTGACGCGCGGGTCAATTGCCGTGAGAGCCGTTCGGGGACAAGTCGTTGTCGGATCGCGCCCGAATGGGAACACGAGAGTGTTGGGGGCACGGGAGAGTATAATGAGCGAACGCGAATCGATGCCTTATGACGTGGTGATCGTCGGTGCGGGGCCTGCCGGGCTCAGCGCGGCGATCCGGCTGAAACAGCTCGCCGCCGAGAAGGAAGCGGAGATTTCGGTCTGCGTGCTCGAAAAAGGTTCCGAGGTCGGCGCGCATATCCTGTCCGGCGCGGTGATCGATCCGCGCAGCCTCGACGAATTGCTGCCCACGTGGCGCGACGACGGCTGCCCGCTGGCCGAGGTGCCGGTGCGCGAGAATCTGCACTGGGTGCTGACGCGCGGCCACAAGTTCAACATGCCGCATTTCATCACCCCGCCATTCATGCACAACAAGGGCACCTACACCGGGTCGCTCGGCAATTTGTGCCGCTGGCTGGCGGAGAAAGCCGGCGAGCTGGGCGTGGAAATCTTCCCCGGCTTCGCCGCGGCGGAGATCCTCTACGACGAGCAGGGCCGGGTGAAGGGCG
>JAFKLV010000597.1 GCA_017304125.1 Sphingomonadales bacterium | reverse complement strand
GCATCATCTACGAAAAGCCGAAGACCGATCGAATCGAGGGCGCGGCCGGGATGACGCTCTCCGCGGTGCAGGGCGGCGCGCCGGGCGCGTCGATCGATGCGATGTTCAACCTGCCGATCGTCAACGACGTGCTCGCGCTGCGCGTGGTCGGCAATTACAATCAGTTCGCCGGATACGTCGACAATAACTATTACGGCACCAAGAACATCAACAACGGCAACAGCTATGGCGGCCGCGCCCTGCTGCGCTTCACGCCGACCTCGGCGCTGACCGTCGACCTTGCCGCTTATTACGAGAAGGTCGCCACCGACAGCCCGCGCTGGATCGCCGAAACCGGCCAGCGCTATGTCACCAACGGCCGCTCCGAATCCGGCAATTACGACGAGAACCGGATTTTCAGCGGCACGCTGAACTATGATTTCGGCCCGGTCGCGCTGACCGCGGTGACGACCTATTTCCACCGCGACCGCATCGTCGTCGGCGATGTCAGCGATACGTTCAACGGCCGCGCCAATGCCGCGGGGTGCGCACGCTATCACCTCAGCAACGCCCGCGCCTGCACGCCGGGCGAACTGGCGACCTATCTCGATCAGACCAACCGTATCCTCTTCTCCAGCCTCTATCAGCCGCAATGGGTGAAGAACTGGTCGAACGAATTGCGCCTCAGTTCGACCGGCAAGGGGCCGTTCAACTGGACGGTCGGCGTCTATTCGGAAGACCGCAAGACCGAGGTACGCTCGACCTTGCTCGCCGCCGATCCGCGCAGCGGCAAGCTGCTGCCGTTCGTCGGCCAGAACATCTTCTACGATCGCACGATCAACGATCATCTGAAGCAGAAGGCGGCGTTCGCCGAGGCGTCGTACAAATTCTTCGACAAGCTGACGCTGACCGCCGGCACGCGCTATTACAATTACGACAAGACCGTCGGCGGCCGCGTCGATCAGGGGCAGGAGCATTATGTCTCCAAGATCACGCCCTTTCAGGAAGCGCGCTCGAAGGAGGACGGCTTCGTCTTCAAGTTCAACGCCTCGTTCGAATTCAACCGCGATTATATGATCTATGCGCAGGCGTCGCAGGGCTTCCGCCCCGGTGGGGTCAATCAGGTGATCGGGCTGCCCGCGGCGCTCGCCGCGTTCACCTCGGACAGCCTGTGGAATTATGAAATCGGGCTCAAGACGCATCCGATGGCCGGGGTCTATTTCAACGTCACCGGCTATCGCATCGACTGGAGCAACCTGCAGGTCTCCGGGCGCACCGCGGGCACCGGATCGGTGTTCGGGCTGATCGCCAATGCCGGCGCGGCGCGGATCGAAGGCTTCGAGGCGGAGCTGACCGCCACCCCGCTCGCCGGCCTCTCGCTCTCGGCCAACCTCGGCTATACCAACGCGCGCCTGTCCGAAGACCAGATCAGCGCGGTCGTCACCGCACCCGGGCGCAAGGGCGACCGCCTCGCCTTCGTGCCGCGCTGGAACGCCAGCGGCTCGGCCGAATATAGCTGGCCGGTGGCCAAGGATCTCGACGGGCTGATCCGCGTCGACGCCGCTTATGTCGGCGCATCGTACAGCACGTTGTCGCCGACCGACATTTATCGCCGCAAGGTCGATGCGTTCGAACTGGTCAATGCCCGCGTCGGGGTGCAGGCTGGCGACAGCGGGTGGAGCGCCTTCCTGTTCGTCAGCAACGTGTTCAACGCGGCGGCGATCAACAGCCAGAGCTCCAGCTCGAATACTGGTGGTTTCACCACCGTGTTCAGTTCGCCGCCGCGTACTTTCGGCCTGAGCCTGCTCAAGCGCTTCCGCTGAGCCGGCGGTGCGATAGAAGCTTCTCCAACCTCCGGGGCAAGGAAACGGGACATGAAAAGATTCTTTCTTTCCACCACGATGCTGATCGCAGGGATCGCGGCGCTGGGCAGCGCTTCGATCGCGCAGGATCATGACGATTGGGTCGCGGGCGGCGCGACCGGCGCAACG
>JAFKLV010000596.1 GCA_017304125.1 Sphingomonadales bacterium | reverse complement strand
TTCTTCGCCGCCACGCCGATCGTCGTGATCAGCCCGACCTGCAGATAGATGTCGTTGTTCAGCCCGGTCAGCACCGCGGCGAGCAACGCCCCGATCACCCCGAGCGGCACCACCAGCATCACCGAGATCGGCACCGACCAGCTTTCATAAAGTGCGGCAAGGCACAGGAAGACGATCAGCAACGACAGCGCATAGAGCGCCGGTGCCTGCCCGCCCGACAGCCGCTCCTCATAGGAGAGCCCGGTCCATTCCAGCGCCGTACCCGGCGGCAGCTTGGCGTGGATTTCCTCCATCGCCTCCATTGCCGTCCCGGTGCTGACCCCCGGCCCCGCTGCGCCCTGAATCTGCATCGCGGGCAGCCCGTTGTAACGGGTCAGCTGGACCGGCGCATTGACCCAGTCGAGCGAGGAAAATGCCGTAAACGGCACCATCTGCCCGGAAGCGCCACGCACATAGAAATTGCCGATATCCTCGGGCCGCTGGCGATAGGGCTCATCGGCCTGGATATAGACGCGTTTCACCCGCCCGCGATCGATGAAGTCGTTGACATAGGCACCACCCCAGGCGGTCGAAATGGTCGAATTGATCAACCCCAGATCGAGCCCCAGCGCGCGCGCCTTGTCCTGATCCACATCGACCTTGAGCTGCGGCGCATCCTCCAGGCTGACCGGGCGGACCTGCGCGACGCGCTTGTCCTGCGCGGACAACCCGAGCAGCATGTTGCGCGCCTGAATCAACCGGTCATGCCCGATGCTGCCGGTATCGACCAATTGCAGGTCGAAGCCGGTGGCATTGCCCAGTTCGGGCACCGCGGGCGGCACCAGCGGGAAGATCAGCCCGTCCTTATATTGCGCAAACGCACCCGCGGCCCGCCCGGCGATCGCCTGCGCCTTGTTCTTCCCGCCGGGGCGCTCGTCCCACGGCTTCAGCTTGATGAAGGCGATGCCGGCATTCTGCCCCTGCCCGTTGAAGCTGAAGCCGTTGATCGTGAACACCGATTCAACGCCCGGTTCGCTCATGAAATGATCGCGTACCAGATCGAGCCCCTTGTCGGTGCGCGCGGTGGTGGCGCCCGACGGCCCCTGCACCAGCGCCAGCACGATGCCCTGATCCTCATCGGGCAGGAAGGCGCTTGGCATGCGCCAGAACATCACGCCCATGCCCACCACGATCAGCAGATAGATGACGAACGAGCGCTTCCAGTTGCGCGCGGTGCTCCGCACGCCCTTTTCATACCGGCGCTGGCCGCGATCGAACTTGTCGTTGAACCAGCGGAAGAAGCGCGCGATCAGGCCGTTGCCTTCGTGCTTGGTCGGATCATGCGGTTTGAGGATCGTCGCGCACAAGGCGGGGGTGAGGATCAACGCGACCAGCACTGAGAGCACCATCGCCGACACGATCGTGATCGAGAACTGGCGATAGATCACCCCGGTCGATCCGCCGAAGAACGCCATCGGCAGGAACACCGCGGACAGCACCATGCCGATGCCGACCAGCGCACTGCTGATTTCGTCCATCGACTTGCGCGCCGCATCGCGCGGATTGAGCCCTTCGGTGGTGATCAGTCGTTCGACATTCTCCACCACGACGATCGCGTCGTCGACCAGCAGGCCGATCGCCAGCACCATGCCGAACAGGGTCAGCGTGTTGATCGTGAATCCCGCCGCCGCCATCATCGCGAAGGTGCCGAGCAGCACCACCGGCACCGCGATCGTCGGCACCAATGTCGCCCGCAGATTCTGCAGGAACAGGAACATGACGAGGAAGACGAGCACCACCGCCTCGAACAGCGTGTGCACCACCTGCTCGACCGACAGCCGCACGAACGGCGTGGTGTCATAAGGATAGACGACCGCGACGTCCGACGGCAGCCCCTGCGAGATTTCGGCGACGCGCGCCTTCACCGCCTCGACCGTGGCAAGCGCATTGGCGCCCGACGCGAGCTTCACGCCGAAACCCGATGCGGGCTTGCCGTTATAGCGCGGATC
>JAFKLV010000595.1 GCA_017304125.1 Sphingomonadales bacterium | reverse complement strand
AGAAGCGATGATCGCTAAGGGCAGCAACGCCGTTCGAAAGCTCTCGATAGTGGCGCGATCCGCGGACCAAAACCGGAGGTACGCTAGAATCTCCTCGTACCAGATCGAGATGAGGTGTGACTGCCAAGTCACCGATCCTGCTACGCAATCCTCCTCGGGATAATGCGCTGGGAGGTCGAGCACGCTTTCTGGGTATTGCTTGGAAAACCGCTCAAGCAAAGGCCTATGCGGCTCGTTGTAGAGGGGGGCGTTCCATAACGTGAATCCCCACCCCGAGCGACCGCAGTTTCCGAACTCCGGTTCGGCGCTAACCTCTTCGATCTCTAGATATGCCGACATCTCAATAGGCTACCACGAAAAAGCCCGACTGGTTAGGCGGGCTTCTCGGCCAGTTGGCTGATCGTCGCTGTCGCCCGCCTTAGATATACTGACCTGGCGGACACGAAATGATACTCTCGTCCCGCCTATCCATCGGCACGCTTCGTCCCTAGATCACCGGCCATGAACCCCGATAACGTTCTCTATTCCGCGGCCTCGCTGATCATCCCGCTGGTGATCGCGATCGTCTTTCACGAGGTGGCGCACGGATTGATGGCGCGCGTGCTCGGCGATCCGACCGCGCATGAGGAGCGCCGGCTGAGCTTCAACCCGCTGCGGCATGTCGATCCGATCGGCACATTGGTGCTGCCGCTGATCCTGGCGATCGCCAAGGCGCCGGTCTTCGGCTGGGCCAAGCCGGTGCCGGTGCGCGCGGAGCGGCTGCGCAACCCGCGCTGGGGAATGGTGGCGGTAGCGCTCGCCGGGCCGGGGATGAACCTGCTGCTGGCCGCGGTCACCGCAATCGTGCTCGGGCTCTCCAGCCACGCGCTCGCTGCCGGGTCGCCGCACGGCGCCGCCGATTTCATTACGAGGAACCTGCTCAACTTCCTCATGATCAACGTGTTTCTCGCGGTGTTCAACCTGCTGCCGATCCCGCCGTTCGACGGCGGGCATGTGGTCGAGGGTATTTTGCCGCGGCCGCTCGCGTTCCAATGGGCGAAGCTGGCGCGGTTCGGCTTTCCGCTGCTGATCCTGCTGCTCGTCGTGCTGCCGATGATCTTTCCCAAGGCCAGCATCATGCAGCATATCGTCGGGCCGCCGGCGGAAGCGCTGCTGCGCGCTTATATCAATTTCGCCGGGCTGTTCGCATGAACGGCTGGCTCGTCATCGACAAGCCGTTGGGCACCGGATCGACCCAGGCGGTCGGCGCGGTCAAGCGTGCGCTGCGCACCGGCGGCTATGGCAAGGCCAAGGTCGGGCACGGCGGGACGCTCGATCCGCTTGCGTCGGGGGTGTTGCCGATCGCGCTGGGCGAGGCGACCAAGCTCGCCGGGCGGATGCTCGACAGCGACAAGAGCTACGATTTCACGATCAGTTTCGGTTCGGAAACCGACACGCTCGACGCCGAGGGCGTGGTGATCGCGACCAGCGACGCCCGCCCCACCGCCGCCGAACTTATCGCGGTGCTGCCGCGCTTCACCGGCCCGATCGCACAGGTGCCCCCGGCCTATTCGGCGCTCAAGGTGGACGGCGCGCGCGCCTATGACCTCGCGCGCGCCGGCGAGGAAGTGACGCTCGCCAGCCGCAACGTGACGATCCACGCGCTGACCCCGCACCCGCATGCCGATGGCGTGCTCGACGAAATCACGCTGACCGCCGCCGTCTCCAAGGGCACCTATATCCGCAGCCTCGCGCGCGATATCGCGCAGGCGCTTGGCACCGTGGGGCACGTCACTTATCTCAGGCGCACCAAGGCCGGGCCGTTCGACCTCTCCCAAGCGATATCGCTGGACAAATTGGCCGAAATCGCTATGGCCCACGCGCTTGAACACTCTCTCCTGCCGTTGAGGGCAGCGCTGGACGACATCCCGGCACTTTCCCTCTCCCCCGATCAGGCAGGGGCGCTCCGCCAGGGGCGTGTTGTGGTCGGGATCGTTGCCGAGGATGGCTTG
>JAFKLV010000594.1 GCA_017304125.1 Sphingomonadales bacterium | reverse complement strand
GTTCCCGGTCGCTTCCAGCGCGGCATAGAGCGAGCTTTCCACCATCTCCGGCCCGGCCAGCCCGAAACCCGCGATCGCCGAATATTCCAGCGCCATCGGCACATCGTCGGCGAAGCGGACGCGGTGGAAACGCAGCACAGGGGCGCCGGGGCTCAGCCCGAGCGTCAGCGACTCCTCCGGGGTGACTTCGCCGCGCGCGCGCAGCAGCCATTCGCTGCGCACCGCGCGGCCGCGCGACGCCATATCCTCGGTGAACGAGCTGAGCTTGGCGAATTGCTTCTCGACTCGCCCGGCAACGAAAGTGCCCGCGCCCTGCCGCCGCACCAGCAGCCCTTCGCCGACCAGAGTATCGAGCGCCTTGCGCACCGTGATGCGCGAAATCGACAAATCGGTCGCCAACTCGCGTTCGGGGGGCAGCGCCTCATTGGGCTTGAGCACTTCGGCGCGCAGCGCGTCGCGCAGCGCGATTTCCAGCCGCCGGTACAGCGGCCCGCCCGATGCGCTCTCCAGTGACCCGATCGCGTCGGCGAGCAATGTCATGATGGTCGTTTCTCCCCCACAGCCACCAGCTTCTTAATACCAATGCAGTACCATACGCCAGCCCCAATCTGTCAACTATCGTCATGAAAGTGAAAGAATCCCACTTGACGGTGCATTTGGTTATGACAATGATTGGCTATTGGTATGTAACCGGTCTTGTCAAAGGACAGGCAAAAGACCTGCAGAGGGGATGGGATATGGGGTTCCGCACATTTCTGATTGGTTCGGCGAGCGCCGTGGCGCTGCTTTCGGGCGTTGCTCATGCGCAGGATGCGTCGCCGCCACCGGCCAATGACGACGGCAAGGATGTCGTGGTCACCGGCATCCGCGCCTCGCTCGCCGCCGCGCTGGAAACCAAGCGCAAATCGGATGCGATCGTCGATTCGGTGTCGGCCGAGGATGTCGGCAAATTCCCCAACACCAATGTCGCCGAGGCGCTGACCTTGGTGCCGGGCGTCACGGTCGATCGCGCGTTCGGGCAGGGCGAGAAGATCTCGATCCTCGGCACCGATCCGGCGCTCAACCGCACCCTGCTCAACGGGCAGACGGTCGCCTCGGCCGACTGGTTCATCCTCGATACGCCGGGCCGCACCTTCAATTATGCGCTGCTCGCGCCGCAGCTCGTCGGCAGCGTCGATGTCTACAAGACCCCCGAGCCACGCCTCGACGAAGGATCGATCGGCGGCACGGTGATCGTCAACACGCGCAAGCCGCTCGATCTCAAGCCGCTGACGCTCGCCGCCTCGCTCGGCTATCTGTGGAACGATCGCTCGCGCAAGGGCGATATCCAGGGCTCGGCGCTGGCCAGCTGGCACAATGATTCGGGGACGTTCGGCGTGCTTCTCGCGTTCCAGCGCGCCAAGGACCGGCTGCGCCGCGACGGGCTCGAAAGCTATGGCACGATGAAGGCCAATCAGTGGAATGGCGGCAATGCCGACAATCCCGTCAGCTCGATCACCAACGGCAATTGCACCGGCGCCTGCGCCACCACGCTCACCGCCAATCCCAATGCGGTGAGCCCCAACGCCTTCGGCACCTCATTCTTCCAGCAGGACCGCGAGCGGCTGAGCTATTCGGCGGTGGTGCAGTGGAAGCCGGTCGACAGGCTGACGCTCGAAGCCAATTGGCTGAAGATCAAGGCGACCTACGACAATCTCAACCAGTCGATGTATGCGTTCCAGGGCAATACCTGGAACAGCCTCGGCGCGCTCAACGGGATTACGGTCAACAACGGCGTGGTCACCAGCAGCTCGCTGACCAACGGGCTGAGCGTGCTCGACGTGCAATATCGTCAGGCCGAAATGCATTCCGATACCTATCAGTTCAAGGCGAACTGGAAGGACGACGCCTGGGATCTCAACCTCGAGGGCGGCCTGTCCGATGCGGACGGCGGGACCAAGAAGCAGGTGTTCCTCGAATTCCTCAACAAGGCCAATTACACCGTCGACAATAG
>JAFKLV010000593.1 GCA_017304125.1 Sphingomonadales bacterium | reverse complement strand
CGCGCGCGCGCTCGGCGAGACGGCGCCGCTGCTGCTGATCGGGATGCGCGCGTTCATCGCCGCGCCGCCGACCAAACTCACCGATCCGGCGACGGTGCTGCCGGTGCAGGTGTTCCTGTGGTCCGACGAGGTGAACCGCGGCTTCGTCGAAAAAACCTCCGCGGCGATCGTCGTGCTGCTGGCGCTGCTGCTCGCGCTCAACGGCCTCGCTATCTACCTCCGCAACCGTTTCGAGACCCGCTCGTGATGCCGCCCAAGATGACCGCCCGCCACGTCAGCGTCTTCTACGGCGCGCACCAGGCGATCGCCGATGTGTCGATCGACGTGCGCCGCGACGAGGTGACCGCGTTCATCGGCCCGTCCGGCTGCGGCAAATCGACCTTCCTGCGCACCTTGAACCGGATGAACGACACCGTCGTCTCGGCGCGGGTGGAGGGCGAGATCCGCCTCGACGGCGCCGATATCTACGCCCGCGACATGGACGTGGTGCAGCTGCGCGCGCGCGTCGGGATGGTGTTCCAGAAACCCAACCCCTTCCCCAAGTCGATCTACGAGAATGTCGCTTACGGCCCGCGTATCCACGGGCTGGCCAAGGGCAAGGCCGATCTCGACCGGATCGTCGAGGAGGCCTTGTCGCGCGCCGGGCTATGGAGCGAGGTGAAGGACCGGCTCGACACATCGGGCACCGCGCTGTCCGGCGGGCAGCAGCAGCGGCTGTGCATCGCCCGCGCGATCGCGGTCGAGCCCGAGGTGATCCTGATGGACGAGCCGTGCAGCGCGCTCGATCCGATCGCCACCGCGCGGATCGAGGAGCTGATCCACGAATTGCGCGGCCGCTATGCGATCGTCATCGTCACCCACAATATGCAGCAGGCCGCACGCGTCAGCCAGAAGACCGCTTTCTTCCACCTCGGCCGGCTGATCGAATATGCCGACACGTCGGACATCTTCACCAACCCGCGCGAGGAGCGCACCAAAGACTATATCACCGGCCGCTACGGTTAAGAGGAATGGGGCTAAGAGGAACCGCGATGGCAATCGGGCAGGAACATACCGTCAAGGCATTCGACCTCGATATCGGTGAGCTTCGCGGGCTGATCGGTCAGATGGGCGGCGTGGCGGAACAGGCGATCACCGACGCGATGGCCGCGCTGCAGCACGGCGATTTCGACCTCGCGCGGCGCGTGCGCGAGAATGACAAGGCGCTCGACGCGCTCGAGCTGGAGGTGGAGCGCAACGCGGTGCGCATCATCGCGCTGCGCGCGCCGCTCGCCAACGATTTGCGCGAAGTGGTCACCGCGCTGAAGATCGCCGGGGTGGTCGAGCGGATCGGCGATTATGCCAAGAATATCGCCAAGCGCGTGCCGATGATCGAGGTCGAGGGCGCCGACCGGATCGAGCCCGTCTCGGTGATCGCCGCGATGGCACGGATGGCCTCAGGCATGGTCCACGCCGTGCTCCACGCCTTCGCCGCGCGCGATACCGAGAAAGCGCTCGCTGTCTATGAGCGCGACGATGCGCTCGACGATTTCTACGACAGCATCTTCCGCACCCTCGTGACCTATATGGTCGAGAACCCGCGCACGATCAGCCAGGTCGCGCACCTGCTGTTCGTGGCGAAGAATCTGGAACGTATCGGCGACCATGCAACGAATGTCGCCGAAATGGTGTATTTTGCCGCCACCGGCACCCGGTTGGCCGATCGAGAAAGGGTAACCCACTAATGCCCCGAGCCCGCATGCTTCTGGTCGAGGACGACGCCAGCCTCGCCGAATTGCTCATCTGGCATTTCAAGCGCGAGGATTTCGACGTCGCGCATACCATCGACGGCGAGGAAGCGCTGTTGCTGGCCAAGGAGAAGGTGCCCGATATCGTCCTGCTCGACTGGATGGTCGAGGGCATTTCGGGGATCGAGGTGTGCCGCCGCCTGCGTCGCGCCGCCGATACCCAGAACGTGCCGATCATCATGCTCACCGCGCGCGGCGAGGAAGAGGATCG
>JAFKLV010000592.1 GCA_017304125.1 Sphingomonadales bacterium | reverse complement strand
GGGCCGGTGCCGCTTTACGGTTTCGGTGGCGCCGAAACCGTATAAATGCGCACGCGCATAAGGAGCATCGCATGGCATTCGACGGCAAGGTGATGGTGACGGGCGGGGCGGGCTATATCGGCAGCCACGCGGTGCTGGCGCTGCTCGACGCCGGCTATGACGTGGTGGTGATCGACAATCTCGTCACCGGGTTCGACTGGGCGGTCGATCCACGCGCGACTCTGGTCGAACTGGCGGTCGAGGATCCGCGCGTCCGCGCGGTGATCCGCGAGCATCGCGTCCGCGCGATCATGCATTTCGCCGGATCGGTGGTGGTGCCCGAATCGGTCAGCGATCCGCTCAAATATTATCGCAACAATACCGCCGCCTCGCGCACGCTGCTCGAAAGCGCGGTGAGCGAAGGGGTGGCGCATTTCATCTTCTCCTCGACCGCCGCGACCTATGGCACGCCCGAGCGCGTGCCGGTGGCGGAGGGCGATCCGACCGTGCCGATCAATCCCTATGGCATGTCGAAGCTGATGACCGAGGCGATGCTGCGCGATGTCGCGGCGGCGCATCCGATCAATTTCGCCTGCCTGCGCTATTTCAACGTCGCCGGGGCGGACCCCAAGGGGCGCAGCGGGCAATCGACGATCGGCGCGACGCATCTGATCAAGATTGCGGTCGAGGCGGCGATCGGCAGGCGCGGGCATGTCGGGGTGTTCGGCACCGATTTTGCGACCCGCGACGGCACCGGGGTGCGCGATTATATCCACGTCTCCGATCTCGCCGATGCGCATGTCGCGGCGCTCGGGCTGCTCGTCAGCCAGCCGGGGGACAGCCACATCCTCAATTGCGGCTATGGCCGGGGCTTTTCGGTGCTCGAGGTGCTCGATGCGGTCGATCGCGTGACCAATGTGACGATCGAGCGCCGCTTCGAGGGGCGCCGCGCGGGCGATCCGGCCGAGCTGGTGGCGGACAATCGTGCGATCCTCGCCGCGCTGCCGTGGCGGCCGCAGCGCGACGATCTCGACGGCATCGTGCGCGATGCCCTGGCGTGGGAACGGAAACTGGCGGAGATGGGTAAATGAGATTGCGTTCGCTGTTGTTCGTCCCCGGCGACCGGCCGGAGCGGATGGAAAAGGCGCTGGGGCTGGGGGCGGATGCGCTGATCCTCGATCTGGAGGATTCGGTGTCGCTCGCCAACAAGCCCGCGGCGCGCGCGGCGGTGCGCGACTTCGTTGGCCGTGCGCCCGGCGGGCCGGCATTGTTCGTGCGGGTCAACCCGCTCGATTCGGCGCTGGTGGCGGACGATCTCGCGGCGCTTGCCGGGCTGCCGCTGGGCGGGATCACGCTGCCCAAGGCGGAGGGCGGCGCATCGGTCGACGATCTTCTCGCGCGGCTGCCGGGCGATTACGTCGTGCTGCCGATCGCCAGCGAGACCCCGCGCGCGGTGTTCACGCTGGGAACCTATGACGGGGCGCGGCTCGCCGGGCTGACCTGGGGCGCGGAGGATCTGCCCGCCGCGATCGGCGCGGCCACCTCGCGCGAGGCCGACGGCAGCTATACCGATCCGTATAAGGTCGTGCGCGCGCTCACTTTGTTCGGGGCGCATGCCGCGGGGGTGCCGGCGATCGAGACGGTCTATCCCGATTTCCGCAACCTTGACGGGCTGGCGGCCTATGCCGCGCGCGCGCGGCGTGATGGCTTTACGGGCATGATGGCGATCCACCCGACGCAGGTGGCGGTGATCAACGCCGCCTTCACGCCCTCGGCGGAGGAGGTGGCGCATGCCCGCGCGGTGATCGACGCGTTCGCCGCCAATCCGGGGGCCGGGGTGCTCCAGCTCGACGGCAAGATGATCGACGCGCCGCATCTCAAGGCGGCGCATCGCTTACTGGCGCTGGCGGAGTAGAAGGGGTCCAGACCCATAGCCGGCAATGGCCTGGATCGCCCGGAGAAGCCCGCTGGCAAGGAGCACAGAGCAGACGCGTAGCCTGGGCTACGCGCAAGCAAGCGACGCTGTCC
>JAFKLV010000378.1 GCA_017304125.1 Sphingomonadales bacterium | reverse complement strand
GGCGGGTGGGAGGCGCTGCGCGGCACCTCGTTCGCCGCGCCGTTGGTCGCCGGGCGGCTGGCGCGCGCCGGCAGCCTCGCGGCGCGGGCGGCAGAGGCGCGCCCGGGAAACGGCCGCGTCGGGCGCGGCGTGGTCTGTGGCGAGTGCCGCACCCCGCCGAAAAGCGTCGGGCTGAAATAATTCCTGCCCGCCCGGGATTAAACCGGATCGCGGCGTCGTTGCTCTCTTCGGAAGCCGGGTGAAACCAGCCCCGGCCCGCGACGAAAAGGAGACAGACGATGATCCAGAAGATGCGGACCCGCCTGATGGTGGCGGCAGCGATCATGGCCGGCGTGACGGCCACGGCGCCGGCTTCGGCGCAATTGCTCGGCGGCCATGGCGGCGGCGGTGGCCTCGTCGGCGGCGTGCTCGGCGGTGCCGGCAATCTCGGCAGCACGGTGTCGGGGACGCTCGGCGGCACCGGCAGCATCGGCAGCACGCTCGGCTCGGCGACCGGCAGCGTGTCGAACAGCGTCACCGGCTCGGGCAGCGTGAGCGGCAGCCACTCGGTTAACACCAAGTCGGGCAATGTCTCGGCCGATGCCGGGCTCGCCGGGACGGTCAGCCACAGCACCGACGCCGCGCTGGGCGCGACCGGCGCCAACGGCAATTCGCTCGCCGGCACGATCAACAATTCGGGCTCGGCCAGCGCAAGCCGCAATGTCGGCACCAATGCGGAGCTGATCGGCACCGATCAGGTGGCCAACACCGTCGGCAGCGCACGCGGCGCCGCGACCGGCGCGGTGAGCCACGTTCGCAATACGGCGACGGGCGCGGTCCAGACGGCGCATGGCACCGCGAGCACTGTCGCGGGCAAGGTGCGCGATCGCGCCGGCTCGGCGGTGAACCGGGTCCGCGACGCCGCCGGCTCGGCCAGCGGCACGGCGACCGGCGCGGCATCGGGCGATCTGGCCGGGACGATGTCGGGCGGCGCGGGGTCGCTCAACGCCAGCGGGTCGGGATCGGCCAATGGCGCCGGATCGGCCAGCGCGAGCAGCACACCGCGCTAAGCGGGCGGAAGGTTAAAAGGGGAGCCGCCGGGCAGCGATGTCCGGTGGTTTTTCCATGATCTATAACGATATTACCATCAGATCAGCTAGGTAAGTTTCAAAGTCGCAAGAAGATCTGAAATATATCTTTGATTTCCCTTCATTCACCGTTCGATAATTCGTATATATCCTATCGACACGACAACAAACCGCGTAGTCATTTTCAGAAATTTACTTTAAATGTTGGATATGTTCATGAATTGTTCCACCCGCAAAAGCGGGGGATGGCATGAGCGTTCGACACCTCCTCACAGAGAGAAAATCGGCCGCGCGCGTTGCGTTCGACCATTATCTACGGACCGGGCAACGCCTGACTATCCGGGGCGATCCAGAGGTTGAGTTCAAATTCAACCCCTATCACGACCCGCGAAACGGCCGCTTCACCTTCGCTCCCGGCGGGCCCCGCTCGCTTAGCGACATCATCATTTCCGACGGCCATCGCGGGGAACGACGGGTTTCCCGATCTGTAGCGACGATTGCGCCTGAAGCTCCGCCAGCGCCGAGCGATCAAGCAGCATCAAGCCAGTTGATCGAAGCAGTCGGCGTACCCGACGAGGCCGCCGCCACTCAACTCGCGCAATATCGCCCCGGCCCTCGCGGCCGCATAGGCGACAATGGCGGCCCGCCACTGAACGACCCGCTCACGATCGAACAGACGTTTCCGGCCCTGCACAATTCGCCGGGTGGATCATTGATAGCGCTTGCCGACAATATCCTCGACCTGACCGGCCCGGCAAATCGGCTGACCACGGAATTCATGGAACGGCATGCCAACATCCTGATCCAGCAAATCAAGGCGATCGAACCCAATTTTCGCCCGGCCTCGCTCGGATTTCCAAACACCCTTGAGGGTCAGGCAAATCTGATCCGCCAACTCCGTTTCGATCGTGCAGGCGCCTTCTACCGGGCAAAGGGAGAGGTTGGACCTCTACAAATCGAGACTCTGCGTCTGATGCAGGAACGCGCAAACAGCGCTTATGCGGAAGGACAGATGCTATTCAAGGCGGGCCGCCTGCAGCCCCGCCTGTCGCGCGAGGAGGCGATCGGCAACTACGTCGATCGCAAGGTGAGGTACGATCTACGCGACCTATACAACTCGCAAGGTATTGATTATTCTAAAGGTCAGAAAGTCAGAGTGATTGGCTGGGAATACGACACGTCAGGCAGCGATCCGACATATCGAATTCCTGATGCGCGGGTTGGTGACATCGCGTTCGATGTCACGCTCAGCCGCAAAACGCTGGCAACCCCTCAGGTCCGGGGATTCTTCAACAGCGACTTCAAGCCATCATCGGTAATTATCATTCGACCAATACAGCTTGGCCCCAACAATACCTATGCCATCTCCAGACCAAGGAAGTAATATGTATCGCTCTAACCTCCGCAACGACAAGCCCTATATTCCTCAAGGGGTCGGAGAAATAATGGACCTTCTCGGCTCTATGATGCTCTCCTCACCGACTTTCAAAGACAAGGCGGGTTATTTTCCGGAGCGGAATATCGACACCGAATTCTTCGCGCTCAACGAAGGGCTAAAAACGATCCGAAAAAAAGTCGGCGAGGAAAACTATCAAGCGCTGGTCGTTCTGTCCGACAAGATGCGCGCTTATTTCGAAGCCGATCAGGAGGATAAAACCGAGGACGGCCTCAAAGGGCGCGATTGCATCATCGAAATGGAGGATATCCTCAAGGCCAGCGCGCGTCGCAAACCGCGCTAACGTGGGATTCCGATTCGGCGAGACACAAGTGGCGGGCCGCGACCGATAGGGATTATCACTATGCCTACGCCATGCTACTATGATTGCGCAGCAAGCAGAGCGGCTTGGGCTAGGCGGCTAGCGGTCGTTGTGCGCTCGCACGGGAAAGCGCGCTACAAACCTTCGGAGGTTGCTCGCGGCGATCACTAGCCGGTCATCGATCGGGATGCAGAAGCCAATTTCGCCGAAGTCGCCCGTTCGATCCATCCATGGCGGCAAGGCTTCTAGCGAAAACCCAATTCGAATCGAGTTGTTCGAAAGCAGCTCGAAATCGAGATTCGGTTCGGTAAAGCCGCAAAACGCCTGTCCTGCTTCCCCACTCGAAACTTGGTCAAGCCAGTCAGCAAGGCGTTCAACCTCGAAGGTCGTTAGGCACGGATCGCGAAAACTCCACGATTTACCGTCAAGGTCAACATCACCTCGGATAATCAGCCAATTGGAGTCCCACTCATCGTTGGCGATTTCCGGAAATTGGTATCGCTCCACATCGATACGCAGCGACCCGGTTGGCCCTGCGAAATTTGCCGATGCTTCGCTTCTCATTATAACAACATAACTGCTCGCGGTAATGTCGGCAATTGTTGCCCACGCCGTCGCACCCCGGCGGGTTCCAGCGCGCTATGGCGTAGGGTGGCGGAGCGGGAGGGATTCGAACCCTCGATACGGTTTTGCCGTATACTCACTTTCCAGGCGAGCGCCTTCGACCACTCGGCCACCGCTCCGCATGCCTTGGGAGGCGACGCCCTAGAGCGCGGCGGCGCCCGACGCAAGCTTTCGCACAGGGGAATTGCATCGCGCGCCCGCTAAAGGCAGCATCGCCCGCTATGATCGCACCCGTCCTCGCCTCGCTCCTCGCCGCAACCACCGCCGCGCCAGCCGCCGCCACAGTCCCCGCACTCGCCCCATCGGAGATCGCCGCCGCCGCGCCGGCCGATGCGTGGCGCGCGATCCCGGCGAGCGAGTTGCTGGTGATGGAGCTCGCCCCCGCCGCCACCGGCAACGCGCGCCGCGTGGTGATCCAGCTGATCCCCGCGCCCTTCTCGCAAAGCTGGGTGCGCAACATCCGCATGCTCGCCACCCAGCATTGGTGGGACGGCGCCAGCGTCAACCGCGTGCAGGACAATTATGTCGCGCAATGGGGCGGCGGCACCGGCAAGCGGCCGCTCCCCGCCAGCCTCACCTTCACCGAACAGGCCGATTATACCACCAGCCTCACCGCCGCCGAGCTCGGCCGCGTGGTCGCGGCGCCGGGGCGCGACGCTTATGCCGAGCAGACCTTCACCTGGCGCGGCTGGCCGATCGCGGCGCAGCGCAGCGCGGGGCGCACGATCGCCTGGCCGGTGCATTGCTACGGCATGGTCGGGGTCGGGCGCGACATGCCGCCCAATGCGGGCGACGGCAGCGAGCTTTACGCGGTGATCGGCCATGCGCCGCGCCACCTCGATCGCAATATCGCTGTGGTCGGGCGGGTGATCGAGGGGATCGAATGGCTCTCGTCGCTGCCGCGCGGCACCGAGGCGCTGGGGGTCTATGCGAGCGAGGCCGAGCAGGTGCCGATCGCCTCGGTGCGGCTGGCGAGCGAATTGCCCGCCGCCGAGCAGCCGCGCTTCGAATATCTCGCCACCGAGAGCGCCAGCTTCGCGCGTTACGCCGATGCGCGCGCCAATCGCCGCGATCCGTTCTTCGTTCGCCCGGCCGCGGGCGCCGATATCTGCAACGTGCCGACGCCGATCCGGCGCGTGGCGGCGCGCTAGGCGGGGGTTACTTCCCGACCCAGTCGGCCACCGCCGCCGCGACCTGATTGGCGCCGCGATTGAGCGCGCGTCCGGCCGACGCGGCATCGATCTTCGAGACCGGCACCTTCGCCTCGAAACGCTGCTTCTCCACCTTGCCGTCCTCGCCGCGCACCAGCGACGCGTCGAAGGTGACGATCGCGCTCGACGAGGCGGCGTCGATGCCGAAATTGCGCAGCTCGCCGCCCAACCGCGGGCCATTGTCGCCGAACGCCTGCGCGGCGTTGAGCACGACGCGCCCGCTGCGCGCGGTCATCGTATCGGCGAGCAGCCGCGCGAACAGCCTCTGCGGCGGCTCAACCCATTGCGCGTCCTTGATATAAGCGATCGACGTCGGGCTCGCCTGGACCGGCACGCGCGCGGTGGACAGCGCCTGCGGCACCGACGGGACCTGGATGAAGATCGTCTTGGCGGTGGCGGCATCCTGCGTCTGCCCCGGCGCGGCCTGTTCGGCGGCGGTGAGGTCGAGCAGCGAGGGCGGCGGCTTCGCACCGAAGCTGATGCAGCCGGCCAGCGGCAGCGCCGCGAGGAATATCACCAGTCGCTTCATCGTCGTCCGCCTCATTTGCCGGGCTTATAGTCTGGGAGCCGCTGCTGGCCGATCACCGAGCCGGCCCCGTTGCGATCCACTTTCTCCGCCACCGAGGTCAAGGCGTCGGTCATCTGGCGCAGATCGTGGATCAGCCGCGCCAGTTCCGGCGCGGTCTGCGTCGACAGGCTGTGCAGGCCGGGGCGCGCCTCGCCGATCGTCGCGTTGAGCGTATCGGCGCTCTGCTTGGCGGAAAGGATCGCGGCGTTGAGATTGGCCATCGCCGGCTTGACGTCCTCGGCGAGCACCCCGTTAGTGGTCGCGGCGAGATCGCCGATCTTCTCCGCCGCATCGCCCGCCTGCTGCACGGCGACGCGGGTCTGCGCCAGCGTCGCGGCGATTTCCGGCCCGCGATCGGCGAGCGCGCGGCTCAGCCGGTTGGTATTGTCGAGAATCCCCGCGATCGAGGCCTGGTTCTTGTCGGTGACGAGCCCGGTCAACTTCTCGGTCAGCGTCGACAGCCGCTCGAGCAATTGCGGCGCTGAATTGAGCAAGGCGCCCAGCCCGCCGGTCCGCGTCGGGATCACCGGCACGCCATAAGGGCATTGATTGGCGGCATCGTTCGCCGGGCAGGTGATCGGCGGGGCGCCCTTCACCGCGCCGTCGAGGCTCACCGTGCTGGTGCCGGTGAAGCTGCCCTGGATCGTCGCGGTGGTGCCCTGCAGCACCGGCGTATCCTCGTTGACGGTGATGCGCACGCGGACGAATTGCGGATCGTTCTTCCACAATTGGATCAGCTTCACCTGCCCCGACGGCACGCCGGAGAACGTGACCGACGAGCCCTTGGCGAGCCCGTCGACCGATTGCTTGAAGAAGATGTCATAATCCTTCTCGCTCGCGCTGCCGAGCCGCGCGATCCACACGGTGAACAGCGCGAGAACCGCGAGCAGGATCAGCACGACCGATCCCACGAGAACGTGGTTGGAGCGAGTTTCCATCAGTCAGTCCCCGTCCCTGGCTTGTTCCGCGCCCCGTTGGCTTCCTGGGTCGCGACCGCCGCGCGGCCGCGCGGGCCATTGAAATATTCCTGAATCCACGGATGGTCCAACGCCAGAAGCTCGTCGATCGTGCCGACCGCGATCACCTTTTTGTCCGCCAGCACCGCCACGCGATCGCAGATCGCATAGAGCGTATCGAGATCGTGGGTGATCAGGAAGACGGTGAGCCCCATCGTCTTTTGCAGCGAATGGGTCAGTTCGTCGAACCCCGCCGCGCCGATCGGATCGAGCCCCGCGGTCGGCTCGTCGAGGAACAATAGCGCCGGATCGAGCGCCAGCGCGCGCGCCAGCCCGGCGCGTTTCTTCATCCCGCCCGACAGTTCAGACGGATATTTCGGGCCGGCTTCGGCCGGCAGCCCGGTCATCACCACCTTGTAGGAGGCGATTTCGTCGAGCAGCGCCAGATCGAGCGCGGGATAGAATTCGCGGATCGGCACCTGCACGTTTTCGGCGACGGTCAGCGTCGAGAACAATGCGCCGCCCTGGAACAGCACGCCCCAGCGCTTGCGGATCTCGATCGCCTCGGTCTCTTCGCGGCCGATGGTGGATTCGCCGAAGACGGTGATCTCCCCCTCATCGGGGGTCTGGAGGCCGATGATCGCGCGCATCAGCACCGATTTGCCGGTGCCCGATCCGCCGACCACGCCAAGGATCTCGCCGCGCCGCACGTCGAGGTCGAGCCCGTCGTGGATCACCTGCTCGCCGAAGCTGGTGCGCAGCCCGCGCACACGGATGATCACATCGTCGTCCGCGTCGGTCATCAATTCCACCCCATCGAGGTGAAGAACACCGCGAAGAACGCGTCGAGCACGATCACCAGGAAGATCGCCTGCACCACCGCGGCGGTGGTGCGGCTGCCGACCTGTTCGGCGTCGCCCTCCACCTGCATCCCCTGGAAACAGCCCGCCATCGCGATGATCGCGCCGAACACCGGCGCCTTGACCAGCCCGACGTAGAGATCGGTGATCGGCACCACTTCGCGCAGCCGCGCGATATAGGTGACCGGCGGAATGCCAAGGTTGATCCAGCACAACAGCCCGCCGCCGACCATCGCCACGACCGAGGCATAGAAGCCGAGCAGCGGCATCAGCACGATCGCCGCGATCGTGCGCGGCAGCACCAGCGCCTCCATCGGCGAGACGCCGATCGTGCGCATCGCGTCGATTTCCTCGGTCAGCTTCATCGTGCCGAGCTGCGCGGCAAAGGCCGAGCCCGAGCGGCCGGCGACCATGATCGCGGTCATCAGCACGCCCAGCTCGCGCAGCGTGATCCGCCCGATCAGGTTGATCGTATAGACTTCGGCGCCGAACTGGCGGAGCTGCACCGCGCCCTGCTGGGCGATGACGATCCCGATCAGGAAGCTCATCAGCCCGATGATGCCGAGCGCGGTGACCCCGACGACCTCGAAACGCTGGACCGTCGCGTTGAACCGGAAGCGGCGCGGATGGCGGATGACATTGCCAAACGCGATGACGATCGCGCCGAGGAAGCCGAGCAACCCGAGCAAGGTGGTGCCGGCGGTGATCGTCGCGGTGCCGATTTCACCGAGCACGCGGGTGAACGGGCTGACATGCGTCGGCCGCATCGCAACGAGCTGATCGGCGCTCTCGACATGTTCGAGCAGCCGGACATGTTCGGGATCGAGCCCCTCGATCGTCGCATCATGTTCATGCGCGAAACGGTGGACGATCCATGCGCCGACGGTGTCGATCCGGTCGATCGCCGACAGATCGAGATGCCGCACCTCGTCGCCGCGCGCGCGCAGCCGTTGTGGCAGGTCGCCGAGCGTCGCCAGCGACAGATCGCCGGTGAAGCGCAGGGTGTCGCCGTCCTCGCTGAAATCCGCCGCTGCGCCCATCACCAGCTTCCTTGCGGGAAAGCGCCCGCGACGGCAAGCGTTAGGACGGCGCCCCGCCGGGGGGTGCACGGGAATTTACTCACAGCGCGACATCCACGATGTGGATCACCAGCCCGACCAGCCCGCCGACCAGCGTGCCGTTGATACGGATATATTGCAGGTCCTTGCCCACCGCATTCTCCAGCCGGCGGGTGATCGTCTGCGCGTCCCAGCCGCGCACCGTTTCCGACACCAGCCGCACGATCGAATCCCCGTAATCCGCCGCCGTTCCCACCGCGGCCCGGCGCACATAGCGGTTGAGCGTGCGCTGCAGCCGCACGTCGCTTTGCAGCGTCTGGCCGAGCTGGTCGAGCGCTTCGCGCAGCTTGCCCGCGACCAATGCCTCCGGGTCGCGCGCGGTGCGCAACATCGTGGTGCGTGCCTGTTCCCACAGGCCGTTGATCCAATCCTGCATCGCGGGATTTTCGAGCAGCTCGAGCTTTATCTGCTGCACCCGCGCGATCATCGCCGGATCGTGCTGGAGATCCTCGGCCAGCTTGACCAGCCCTTCCTCCGCCTTGCCGCGCAGCGGGTGGTTGCGATCCTCGGCCATGTCGGCGAGCATCTTGTCGAGCCCGTCGATGATCTTGTTGGCCAGCGTCTCGTCGAGCCCGGTCCAGCGCAGGATCGATCCGGCGCGGTCGTGGACCATCGCGCGGACGATCGGCTCATTCGCCTCCAATATGCGCCCGGCCCAGCGCACGATCCCGTCGAGCACCGGCAGATGGCGATCCTCGCTGATCCCCGCGGCGAGCGCGCGGCCGAGCATCGGCGACAGATCGAGCACGCGCACCTGCTGCACCATCGCCGCGCGCACCATCCCGCCCAGCCGCTCCTGATCGAGCGCCTGCAACACCTCGACCGCCAGCCGCGACAGCCCGCGCGACAACCGCGACCCGCCCGATGCGGGGTTGCTCAGCCAGCGCCCGGCGGCGCTGGCGAGGTCGATCCGCCGCATCCGCCGCGCGACCACGCCGGGGATCAGGAAATTATCGCGCAGGAACAGTGCGAGCTGGTCGCCGATGCGATCCTTGTTGCGCGGGATGATCGCGGTGTGCGGGATCGGCAGCCCGAGCGGGTGACGGAATAGCGCGGTCACCGCGAACCAGTCGGCCAGCCCGCCGACCATCGCCGCCTCGGCAAAGGCGCGGACGAAACCCCACGCCGGATGCATCGGCTCGATCGTCCGCGCGACGAGGAAGGTCGCCGCCATCGCCACCAGCATCGCCGTCGCGATCACGCGCATCCGCACCAGCCCGGCGGGGATGCGTTCGTGAGGCGGCCGCCGGCGGACGATCGGGATCATAGCCGAAACAATCCCCAAGTCGGGGCTTTGTTCAAGCGAAAGCCGCGCGCGTCGCTTACTCCGCCGGCTGCGGATCGTCGTCGTGATAGCCGATCCGGCCCTGCGGCGCGGGAAGCGGCCCGCCACCGGGGACGTGATCGATCGCCGGCTGATCGCCGTCGCCCGGACGATAGGTGAGCAAGCGGCGGCCGAGCCACGGCCCCACCCGGCGCTCGATCCCGATCGCCAGGCTGAACGCCGCGGGGACGATCAGCAGCGTCAGCAGGGTCGACAGCGTCAGCCCGCCGATCACCACGATGCCCATCGGCGCGCGCCACGATCCGTCGCCGGACAGCGACAAAGCGGTCGGCACCATCCCCGCAACCATCGCCACGGTGGTCATCACGATCGGCTGCGCGCGCTTGTGCCCGGCATCGATGATCGCATCGTGCACCGGTACGCCCTTCATGATCTCCTCCAGCGCGAAGTCGATCAGCAGGATCGAATTCTTGGCGACGATGCCGAGCAGCATCAGCAGCCCGATAAACACCGGCATCGACAAGGGATCGCCGACGATCAGCAGCGCGATCAGCCCGCCCAACGGCGCGAGCAGCAGCGAGCCCATGTTGACCAGCGGCGGCAGCAGCCGGCGATAGAGCAGCACCAGCACCGAGAAGACCAGGAACACCCCCGCGATCACCGCGAAGATGAAATTCATCAGCATCTCATTCTGCCATTTCGCCTGGCCGACGCTGACCCGCTGGATACCGATCGGCAGGTTGCGCAAGGTCGGCAGCGCATTGACCTGCTTCATCGCATTGCTGAGCACGAGGCCGGACGACAGATCGGCGCCGATCGTCAGCTGACGCTGCTGGTTGAGGCGGTTGATCTTGGTCGGGCCGGAGCCGAAGCCGATATCCGCCACCACCGACAGCGGCACTGATCCGCCGGTCAGCGTCTGCACCGGCAGATTCTGGATCGTCGACAATTCGGTCCGCGAGGATTGATCGAGCGCGACGCGGATCGGCACCTGACGATCGCTCAACGAGAATTTCGCGCTGTTCTGATCGATGTCGCCGATCGTCGCGATGCGGATCGCATTGGACAATGCGGCGGTGGTCACGCCGAGGTTGGCGGCGAGATCGAGCCGCGGCTTGATGATGATCTCGGGCCGGTTGAGCCCGCCCGCGATGCGCGGCGCGATCAGCCCCGGGATCTTCGTCAACTCATTGACCAATTGGTCGGCGGTCTGGCGCAACTGCACCGGATCGTCGCCGCCCAGGGTGATCGAGACGTCGCGATTGTTCTCGCCCCAGCCGAATTGCGACTGGAAATTGACCCGCGCGTCGGGGATCTTCGCCAGTTCGGGCGCCAGGCTGCGCTCGAACTGGGTCGAGGTCTGCGACTTGTGGTCCTTGAACTGTGCGGTGACGCGGCCCGAGCCGACCGCGGTGCGGCTATAGGTGCTCTGCACGTCGGGCTGCTTGCGCAGCAGCGCGACGACCTTGTCGACCGTTGCCTGCGTCTGCGCCAGCGTCGAGCCCGGCGCCATCGTGATCGTGACGGCAGAGCGCTCGGCATCGATCGCCGGCTGGAATTGCATCGGGATCAGCCCGAAGCACACGATCGTCAGCAGGAAGGCGCCGACCCCCATGCCGATCACCCACAAGCGATGATCGCGGAAATAGCCGGTCACGCGCTTGATGCCGCCCTGCGCGCGGATCGCCGGCGCGCGGCCGGTGTCCATCGTCCAGTGCAGCACCTTCAGATAGGCGTCCATCATCCAGCCTTCGCCGTGCTCGGCATGGCCGTGGGCCTTGAGGAAATAGGCCGCGATCATCGGGGTGATCATCCGCGCGACGGCAAGGCTCATCAGCACCGCCACCACGACGGTGAGACCGAAGTTGCGGAAGAACTGGCCCGAAATCCCCGGCATCAGCCCGACCGGCAGGAACACCGCGACGATCGCCATCGTCGTCGCGAGCACCGCGAGGCCGATCTCGTCCGCCGCGTCGATCGCTGCCTGATAGGCGGTTTTGCCCATGCGCATATGGCGCACGATATTTTCGATCTCGACGATCGCGTCGTCGACCAGCACGCCCGCGACGAGGCTGAGCGCGAGCAGGGTCATGCCGTTGAGCGAAAAGCCCATCAGATCCATGAACCAGAAGGCCGGGATCGCCGATAGCGGAATGGCGAGCGCGGAGATCATCGTCGCACGCGTATCGCGCAGGAACAGGAAGACGATCAGCACCGCCAGCGCGGCGCCCTCCAGCATCGCGTGGATCGCGCTCTTATATTGCTCGAGCGCATATTTGGAGCCGTCGTAGCGCAGCTGGAAATGCACCTTGGGGTTGCGCTTCTCCAGCGCCTCCAGCTTGGCCTTGGCCTCGCGGAACACGGTGACGTCGGAATAGCCCTTGGCGCGCTTGAAGTCGAAGCTCAACACCGGGCGCCCGTCGACCGCCGCGGCGGTGCGCTGCTCGGCGTAGAGATCGCGCACCGTCGCCACGTCGGCCAGCTTCACCGTCCGCCCGTCGCCGACCGAAATCTGCGTCTGGCCCAGCTCATAGGCGTTGCGCGCATTGCCCAGCACGCGCAGCGACTGTTCCGCCCCGGCGATTTCGGAGCGGCCACCCGCCGCGTTGAGATTGACCTGACGCAGCTGCTGGTTGATCTGGCTGGCGGTGAGCCCGAACGCGGCGAGCTTGGCCGGATCGAGGATCACGCGGATTTCGCGATCGACCCCGCCGTTGCGCTCCACCTTGCCCATGCCGGGCACCGACAGCAGCTCCTTGGCGACGGTATTGTCGATATACCAGGAAAGCTGCTCGATCGTCATGTCGCTGGCGATCGCGGAATAGCTGCCGACATCGTCGTCATTGGCCTTCACGCGGGTGATCTGCGGCTCCAGAATGCCTTCGGGCAAATTGGAGCGGATCTGCACCACCGCGTCGCGCACTTCGTTCACCGCGCGATCGATCGGCGTACCGATGTCGAGCTGGACGATCGTGGTCGAGCTGCCCTCGCTGACGAACGACTGGATCTCGTCGATCCCCTCGACCGAGCGCACCGCCGCCTCGACCCGCTGGGTCACCTGCGTCTCGAGCTCGCTCGGCGCCGCGCCCGGCTGGGTGATCTCCACCGTCACCGCCGGAAATTCGATATCCGGGTCCTGGTTGATGTCCATGCGGATGAAGCTGACGATGCCAGCCACCGTCAGCATGACGAACAGCACGATCGCCGGAACCGGGTTCCGGATCGACCAGGCGGAAATATTGCGGAAGCTCATGGCGATATCAGCCTTTAGCTTTGTCCACGACCGGCACGACTTTTTGCCCCGGATTGAGGAAGGCGCCGGCCGAGCGGATCACGCGTTCGTTGCCGGTCAACCCCTCGGCGATCGCAACGTTGCGATCGGTGACGGTGCCGAGCCGCACGTCGCGCCGCTCGACCTTATTGTCCTTGCCGACGATATAGACGAAATTGCCGCGATCGTCGCTCAGGATCGCCGATTGCGGCAATTGCGGCTCGTTGCTCGCGCCACCGGTCAGCACCGCCGAGGCGAAGCCGCCCGGGCGCAGCGCCGGATCATAGGATAGCTGGATGCGCGCGATGCCCTGCCGCGTCTGCGGATCGATCACCGGCGACACCTGCCACACATGGCCGGAGAAGGAGCGCGTTTCCCCCACCGGGGTGACGGTCGCGCCGTCGCCGACGCGCACCTTGGCGAGATCGCTTTCGGCGAGCTGCGCGCGCATCTCCATCTCGCCGCCCTTGGCCATGCGGAACAAGGTGCCGGTGGTGGCACCGATGATCTGCCCCGGCTCGACCTGACGCGTCAGGATCAGCCCGGCCTCGGGCGCACGGATATCGAGCCGGCGGTTGCGGGCGCCCTGCTCGGCGGCGGCGGCCTGCGCCACCTTGAGCCGGGCCGTGGCGGCATCGCGCGTCGCGACGCGGCGCTGCACGTCGGCCTGACTGATGAAGCCGCGCCCGACGAGTTGCTGCGCGCGCTCGAGTTCCTGCTGGGCAAGCACGAGATCGGATTTGGCGACGCCGATCTGCGCGTTGAGGCTGGCGGCGGTCTGCGCCTGCACCGAGCGGTCGACGACCGCCAGCACTTCGCCCGCGGCCACCCACTGGCCCGGCTCGACCAGCACGCGCGTCACCATCCCGCCCTCGCCCGCGACGCCGACCGGCATTTCGCGCTTGGCGGCGAGCGACCCGGTGGCGTTGATCTGGCGCGAGACCGAGCCGTTGCCCGGCACGATGATCGTGACGGTCGGCGCCTGATCGGCCGGCGAGACCACCGCCGCGCCGCCGCCGCGATGCGTCAGCAGGTAACCGCCGCCCCCCGCCAGCACGAGCGCGAGCGCGCCGCCGATGATCCAGCGACGCCGGCCGCGCGCACGGGTGTCCGGCCCCTCGATCGCCAGCGGCTCGCCGCCCAGACTGCCGGATTCGTAATTCATTCGGCTCACTTCCCCGTCCCGGCGCCCTGATCCGCCTAAATTTATCTCGGCGCTGTATTATCCGAATAAATCACCGCGCTCAAGTGTTCCGCGCAAATGACTGATTGAGGTGGCGGAATTGAGGCTGAGGCCGTTCATCCCCGGTTGATCGAAGCTCTGCCACAGCTCGCCGCAGCAATGGATTTCCACGGGAGCTTAGTAGTCTATGCGTATTCTCTTTTCCCTCGCGACGCTCGCGGCTTGCGCCGCTGCCACGCCGGCGCTGGCGCAGGCCGCCACCCCCGCCATCCTGCCCGACGGGACGTTGCTCGACATCACCGCCACCGGGCACGTCAACCGCACCCCCGATATCGCGACGATTCGCGCCGGGGTGGTGACGCAGTCGCCGACCGCCGGCGCCGCGCTGAGCGAGAATGCCGCACGGATGACGCGCGTGATTCAGGCGCTCAAGGCCGCCGGGATCGCCGAGCGCGACATCATGACGAGCAGTGTCGGGCTGTCGCCGCAATATCGCTATCAGCAGAATGAGGCGCCGGTGATCACCGGCTATCAGGCGAGCAACAATGTCTCGGTGAAATTCCGTGACATCGCCAAGAGCGGCGCGGCGCTCGATGCGCTGGTCAAGGCCGGGGCCAATCAGATCGACGGGCCGTCGATGTCGATCGACAAGCCCGGCGCCGCGCTCGACGAGGCCCGCGCCGAAGCGGTGAAGACCGCGCGCACCCGCGCCGAGCTTTATGCCAAGGCGGCGGGGCTGCGCGTCGTCCGCATCGTCTCGATCAATGAAAATGGCGAGAATGACGGCGGCTCGCCGCGCCCGCCGATCGCGTACATGCGCGCCGCGAAAGCGGATATGGCGGAAACCCCGATCGTCGCCGGCGAGACCGAATTGTCGGTGACGTTGGGGGTGCGCTTCCTGCTGCAATAAGGCGACGCGCGCCAGCCCCCTCCCCGTCATCCCAGCGCAAGCTGGGGTCGCAAGCCGCAGACGTTACCCCGGCGGCACGAGACCCGGGCTTTCGCTGGCGTGACGGCGGCCAGCTGGAGCGACGCGAGGGAATGACCGCCGAGCGGTCAAAAGCACACGGCCGCCCGATCGCTCGGGCGGCCGTTTTGTTTCTACGACCCGTCAGTCAGTTGCCGGTCAGCGCACCGACCCGCGGCGGACGAGGTTGACGATCCCGAGCAGGACCACCGCGCCGAGCAGCGACACCAGGAACGAATAGACCGAAAGCCCGGTCTGCCCGAAATTGCCGCCGGAGAAGATCAGCCCGCCGATGAACGCGCCGATGATGCCGACCACGACGTTGAGGAAAATCCCCTGCTGCGCATCGGTCCGCATGATGATGCTTGCAAGCCAGCCGATCACACCGCCGACGATCAGCCAAAGAATGATACCCATGGCACTACTCCCAAGCTTTACGCCCGGCAGCGCCGGGCCGCATTACCTGACTAAGTAAATGCCGATGGGCCGTTTTTGTTCCGTCACCGGCGCGCTGACGGCGCAATAAAAGACGGCGCCGGCCCCCTTCCTTCGCCCTCCCCGGTTTGCTGTCCGTTGGGAAGGGCGAAGGAACGACACCGGCGCCGCTCACATGTCCGGCCGGGCGGCCGGATCGGGTGATCTCAATATTTCTGCTGGCGCTCGTACAGCGACCGATAATGCTGGATCCGCGTCACGCGCAGCCCGGGCATGCCGGAGCGATCGATCGCGCGCTGCCAGCTCGCGAATTCCTCGACGGTCAGCCCGTAACGCTCGCAGACCTCATCCACCGTAAGCAAGCCACCGTTCACCGCAGCGACCACTTCGGCCTTCCGCCGGACCACCCAGCGCGTCGTGTTGACGGGCGGCAAAGACTCCAGCGTCAGCGGTTCTCCGAGCGGCCCGATGACCCTTGCTGGGCGTATTTTCTGGTTTTCAATCATTACTTTAACCTTCGGTTCGGGGCGGGGGGCCCCCTCTCCAACTACGGGGACTAATGTGTAACCGGGTGGCCGTTGCATGCCGCCTAAGCAGCAAGGTAAACACGCCGTTCACCGATCCCTCCATCCCGCCAGAGCCTGAGCCGTGGCGCCGTTGAACGCCCCGTCGGCCGGCGCGAAACGCGCGCCGAGCGACGGGTGATGCATCATCCGCGCCTGGGCGATCGCGGTCGGCGAGGCAGCCTGCCGCGCCGCGATCCGTACGAGCAACACCGCGAGATCGACCGGGAGCGGCAAGGCCGCCTCGGTCTTGATATCGAAACCGGCGAAGCTCAAATCCATTGCGACCCTTACGTTTACTCGTGCCATGCGAGGGGCACGGATCGCTTGTAGGCACGGAGGGTTAAAAACCTCGTAAATCCGCCGGCAACGGTTCGTTCACAGATGTAACTTTGCGTAACTCTCAGGGCTCCTATATCGGCACATGCGATGAATCGGGCTGAATTTCAGTTGGGCGAAAGCCTGTCGGGTAAGCGTATCGTCGTCGCCATGTCGGGCGGCGTCGACAGTTCCGTCGTGGCTGCGCTGGCGCACGCCACCGGCGCGGAAACGATCGGCGTCACGCTCCAGCTGTACGATCATGGCGAGGCGGTGGGGCGGGCCGGCTCATGCTGCGCCGGGCGCGACATCCGCGATGCGCGCGCGGTGTGCGACCGGCTGGGGATCGCGCATTATGTGTTCGATCATGAATCGCGCTTCCGCGAGACGGTGGTCGATCGCTTCGCCGACGAATATCTCGCCGGGCGCACCCCGATCCCCTGCGTCCAGTGCAACATGGGGCCGAAGTTCACCGATCTGTTCGCGCTGGCGCGCGATCTCGGCGCGGATTGCCTCGCCACCGGCCATTATGTCCGGCGCGTGATCGGCGCGGACGGGCCGGAGCTGCATCGCGGCGCCGATCCGGCGCGCGACCAGAGCTATTTCCTGTTCGCCACCACGCGCGCGCAGCTCGATTTCCTGCGCTTCCCATTGGGCGCGCTGCCCAAGGCACGGGTGCGCGAGATCGCCACCGAACTGGACCTGCTGGTCGCCGCCAAGCCCGACAGCCAGGATATCTGCTTCGTCCCCGATCGCGATTATGCCGGGCTGGTGCGCAAGCTGCGCCCCGAGGCGGATACCGCGGGCGAGATCGTCGATCTGGAAGGCCGCACGCTCGGCCGGCATCGCGGCATCATCCATTTCACCGTCGGCCAGCGGCGCGGGCTGGAGATCGGTGGGACGCCCGAGCCGCTCTATGTCGTGCGCGTCGATGCGGCGGAGAAGAAGGTGGTGGTCGGCCCGCGCAGCGCGCTGGCGGTCGGCGCGGCGCGGCTGGAGGGGATCAACGTGCTCGGCCCGCTCGATGCGCCGCTCAGCGCCAAGGTGCGCTCGATGGCGAAGCCGGTGCCGGCGCGGCTGCTGGGCGATCGACTGGTGTTCGACGCCCCCGAATATGGCGTCGCGCCCGGGCAGGCGGCGGTGCTCTATGATGGCGACCGCGTGCTCGGCGGTGGCTGGATCGCGGCGACCGAGGCGGCGACGCTGGCGGCGTAAACCTTTAGGACCGTCACACCAGCGCAAGCTGGGGTCGCGTGCCACAAAGGTCGCCCTTGCCGCCTGAGATCCCAGCTTGCGCTGGGATGACGGTTATCAATCCGCCGCCACCGGCCCGCTGGGCGCGGCCGGGCGGCGGGTGAACCACACCACCAGGATCATCGCCCCCGACAGCCAGGCGGAAAGCCGGAACAGGTCGGTCGAGGCGAGCAGATAGGCCTGCCCGACCATCTGCCGCGTCACCACCGCCGCCGCCTGGGTCGCGTCGAGCCCGAGCCGGCCCAGTCCCTCGACCGCCATGCGATAGGGCATATTATCCCCCACCGCGGCGGCGAGATGCGCCTGATGATGCGCGGCGCGGTGATCCCAGGCGGTGGTGATGATCGACGCGGCAAAGGCGCCCGCGACGATCCGCGCGAAATTGGAAATGCCGGTCGCCGAGGGGATCCGTTCGGGCGGGATGCGATCGAGCGAGATCGTCACCATCGACAGGAAGAAAGTGCCCATCGACACGCCCTGCACCAGCATCGGCAGCATAAGATCGTGGAAGCTCGCGGTCGTCGTATAGCCCGAGCGCATCCAGTAACTCACCACGAAGCCGACGAACGCCACCGTCGCGAGGATGCGTGCGTCGATCCGCCCGGCGAAGCGCGCCGCGAACGGGGTGATCATCACCGCCACCACCCCGCTCGGCGCGGCGACCAGCCCGGCCCATGTCGCGGTATAGCCGAGCTGCGTCTGCAGCCACAAAGGCAGCAGCAGCACATTGGCGAAGAACACCGCATAGCCGAGGCAGAAAGCGAGCGTGCCGATCGCGAAATTGCGATTGGCGAACAGCGACAGGTCGACCGTCGGGTTGGCGTCAGTCAGTTCCCAGATCAGCCAGGCGACGAAGCCGATCGCGGCGACGATCGCGAGGATGACGATCGTCGGGTCGTTGAACCAATCGGCGTTCTTGCCGAGATCGAGCATCACCTGCAACGACCCGACCCACAGGATCAACAGGCCGAGCCCGACGCTGTCGATCGGCGCCTTGACCGTCGGCGTCTCGCGCTTGGCGAGATTGAGCCAGCAGGTCGCGACGACCAATATCCCGATCGGCACGTTGATCAGGAAGATCCAGCTCCAGTGGTAGTTATCCGAGATATAGCCGCCGAGGATCGGCCCCATGATCGGCGCCACCAAGGTGGTCATCGACCAGATGCCGAGCGCGGTGGCGCGCTTCTCGGGCGGGAAGACCGAGATCAGCAGCGCCTGGCTGCCCGGCATCATCGGCCCCGATACCGCACCCTGCAGCACGCGGAACACGATCAGCGAAGGCAGGCTCCACGCGACGCCGCACAGCAGCGACGCGATCGTGAACAGCACCAGCGAGACGCAAAAGGTGCGCACCACGCCGAAACGCCGCATCAGCCAGCCGGTCAACGGCACCGAAATGCCGTTGGAAACCGCGAAGGCGGTGATGATCCACGTCGAATTGTCGCTCGATACGCCGAGGTTGCCGGCGATCGTCGGCAACGAGACGTTGGCGATCGTGCTGTCGAGCACCATCATGAACGTCCCCATCGCCAGCGCGACGGATACCAGCGCCAGCCGCGGGCCGTGCAGCGGCGGCGGGGCGGCGGAAGCGGAGGCGGCGGCGCGTGCCACGAT
>JAFKLV010000591.1 GCA_017304125.1 Sphingomonadales bacterium | reverse complement strand
CGACATCCTGGGCGAAGCTCTCAAGGCTCGCGATTCCAAGAAGTGATCGTGGCAACCCGGGCAGGAACATTTCCTGCCCGGGTCCCATCTTGACACGAAATTACAGCGAACCGTCGTTTCGGTCCTATTCCGATCCCCGGTTTCCCTGTATTATTGCGACCTTAGTAGTGATTGCGCGTTTAACAGAAATCACATTCGAGGTTGCCATCCATGATCCGATCCGAACTCGTCCAGCAGCTCGCAGAGACCAATCCCGAGCTTTCGTTGCGTGAGGTCGAGGAAATCGTATCAACCTTCTTCGACGAGATCGTCCGTCGGCTGGCCGAAAATGGCCGGGTCGAGTTGCGCGGTTTCGGCGCTTTTTCCACCCGCGCCCGCGATGCGCGCACCGGCCGCAACCCGCGCACCGGCGAGATGGTGGACGTGGACGCGAAGCGCGTTCCCTACTTCAAACCCGGCAAGGAAATGCGCCAGCGGCTTAACGTCGCTTGACGCGGCGGCTCCGGTAGACTTCACGTCGTGCGCGATGCGCGGACGTGGCGGAATCGGTAGACGCTGGAGACTTAAAATCTTCTGCCATTGGCGTGCGGGTTCGAGTCCCGCCGTCCGCACCATCGCATGCCTAAGCGCATTCACATCGCTCGCGCTGCTCGCAGGATGCGACCGGCGCGCCGATGTCGGGCCGGTCGTCGCGAGCGTGATCGGCGCCCCACCCGAACTGACCGACGCCAGCCACGGCGATTGGCCGCAAAGCGATCGCGCGCTGGCCGATTCGGTCGCGCAGGGGCTGGTCCGCTTCGATTCGGCTGGTCAGATCGAACCGGGGGTGGCGGAACGCTGGATCGTGACCGACGAGGGCATGACCTACATCTTCCGGCTGCGGGAGGCCTTGTGGTCGGATGGCCGCCCGGTCACCGCGCAGGAAGTGGTGGCGATCCTCAAGCGCCAGCTCGCGCCGGGCTCGCGCAATCCGCTCAAGCCCTTTCTCACCAGCATCGATTCGATCGTCGAGATGACGCCGCAGGTCATCCAGATCGAATTGTCGCACCCCCGCCCCGATCTGCTCAAGCTGTTCGCCCAGCCCGAACTGGCGATCATCCGCCGCCGCAACCCGGCGGGCACCGGCCCGTTCCGCATCATGCATGCCGGGCGCCGCTCGATGCTGCTGACCCCGGTGCCCGATCCCAATCGCTCGCCCGACGAAGTCCCCGAGAAGGTACCGGAGGACGATGTGCGGCTGATCGGCGAGCCCGCGTCGCGCGCGATCATGCGCTACATCGGGCATGGCTCCGATCTGGTATCGGGCGGCACGGTGGGCGATTGGCCGCTAATCCAGATCGCGACGGTACCCCCGGCGGAAGTGAAGCTCGATCCGGCCGCCGGCTTGTTCGGGCTGTCGATCACCAATCGCGACGGCTTCCTCGCCTCGGCCGACAATCGCGGGGCGATCGCCGCGGCGATCGACCGCGCCGGGCTGGTCGCGGCTTTCTCCCCCGAATGGGCGCCGACCGAGCAATTGCTGCCCGATCAGCTCGATTCGGCCGGCCCGCCGGCGATCCCGTCCTGGGTCGCGATCGATGCCAGCAACCGCCGCCAGCAGGCCAAGGCGCAAGTCGCCTCGTGGCGCGGCATCCACCCCGAGCCGGTCGTGCTGCGCGTGGCATTGCCCGGCGGACCGGGCGGCACGTTGCTGTGGGCGCGGATCGGCGCCGACCTGCAGGCGATCGGCATCCAGCCGGTGCGCGTCGCGCAGGACGCGCGCGATGCCGATCTGCGGCTGGTCGACGCGGTCGCGCCTTATGATAGCGCGCGCTGGTATCTGGTGATGGCCTGCGCCCCGTGTGGCGGCGCGGCGAGCGACGCGGTGGAGGCGGCGCGCGCCGCCCCGACGCTTGCGGCGCGCAGCGCGGCGATCGCCACCGCTGATGCCGCGGTCGCCGCAGACGTCTCGTTCATTCCGATCGCGCGCCCCTTCCACTGGTCGCTGGTGTCGCTGCGGCTGCGCCAGTGGCAACCGAACCCGCGCGCATGGCACCCGTTGAAC
>JAFKLV010000590.1 GCA_017304125.1 Sphingomonadales bacterium | reverse complement strand
ACGACGGTGGAGAGGTAATCACTAAACTACCATACCTTTCAAGCGAGGGGCTGGGGGTGGGTGGCGTGCTCGTGGTACGGGCGATGCCTGCGCACCCTATCCGTATCGTCAAGACGCTACCCACCCCCGACCCCTCCCTTGAAAGGGAGGGGGGTAGGATAAAAAAAGGGCGGCTCCCGCGAGGGAACCGCCCTTCTTTTGTGTCAGCCTGCCGCGGGAGCGAGCCCCCGCGACACGGCCGCAGCTTACTTGAGTTCGACGGTCGCGCCGGCTTCCTCGAGCTGCTTCTTGACCTTCTCGGCCTCGTCCTTCGAGACGCCTTCCTTGACCGGCTTCGGCGCCGACTCGACGAGCGTCTTGGCTTCGGTCAGGCCGAGACCGGTGATCGCGCGGACCTCCTTGATGACGTTGATCTTCTTGCCACCGTCGCCGGTGAGGATCACGTCGAATTCGGTCTTCTCTTCGGCGGCCGCAGCCGCGCCACCGGCGCCACCAGCGGCCGGGCCGGCAACCGCAACCGCGGCAGCGGCGCTCACGCCCCACTTCTCTTCGAGGAGCTTCGAGAGTTCAGCCGCCTCGAGGACGGTCAGTTCGGACAGCTGGTCAACCAGCGCGTTCAGGTCTGCCATTGTTCACTTCCTTCATGTCTGTGCCCCGCAAAGGGGCACCCGTTTCGCTTGAATAAACCGCCTGAAGATCAGGCGGCCTCCTTCTCCGAATAGGCCTTGAGCACGCGCGCGAGCTGCGCGGCGGGCGCCTGGGTGATGGTCGCCAGCTTCGTGGCGGGTGCCACGAGAAGCCCGACGATCTTCGCCCGGAGCTCGTCCAGCGACGGCAGCGTAGCGAGCGCCTTCACGCCCTCCACGTCGAGCGCATTTGCGCCCATCGCCCCGCCCACGATTTCGAACTTGTCGTTCGTCTTCGCGAATTCGACCGCCACCTTCGCCGCAGCGACGGGGTCGATCGAGCTGGCGAGACCGACCGGACCCGTGAGCATGTCGCCCAGCGAGAGATAGTCGGTGCCGTCGAGCGCGATCTTGGCAAGCCTGTTCTTCGAGACCTTATAGGTCGCGCCGGCTGCCCGCATCTTGTTGCGCAATTGGGTCGATTGCGCGACGGTCATTCCGTGGTTGCGGGTGATGACCACCACGCCGACCTCGGAAAAGGTGCGGTTCAGCTCGGCAACGGCCGCGGCCTTTTGAGCACGATCCATGCCATTCTCCACGTTCTGAGCATGGGTTTTAGGCCCACGCCCGGTTGCATTTCCCCGCACGGGGCCAGCCCGCACGGAGTTGTCCAGCGATGGGGAATGGGAAGCGACGCGAGCCGCCAAAGCGGGTCACGCAGCAGACCGGCGCGCCGATAACGACTGGCCGGAAAAATCCTGTCCCCGCCTCGGCGGGAAATTAAGCCGGCTAACCGGCACCCGCTGTCTCGGACGGTGCCCGGCGGCACAAGGCTGCCGGACGCGCGCGGGCTCATACACGAGTAAGCGCCGAAGTCAAACCTGCCACGTCATTCCCGCGAAGGCGGGGATCCATTCAGGCTGAGGTCGCGCTTCTATCGCTAGACCTGCGGCAATGGATCCCCGCCTTCGCAGGAATGACGATCACCGATCGGTCCGCCGCGCCCCCTCAGCGCGGACGGCCGCCAGCGTCGGGTAACCGTTGACCGCCATCAACAGGTCGGCTTCGGCGAGGATCGACTTCAGCACATGCGCCGCGCCCTCCGCGCCGCCGAGCGCGAGGCCATAGCTATAGGGCCGCCCGACGCCCACCGCGTCGGCGCCGAGCGCGATCGCCTTCACCACGTCGCTGCCCGATCGGATGCCCGAATCGAACAATATCGGCACGCGCCCGTTCACCGCCCCGGCCACCCCTGGCAGCATGTCGATCGCCGCGATCCCGCCATTCGCCTGCCGCCCGCCGTGATTGGAGACGTAAATGCCGTCCGCGCCGCCGTCGATCGCGCGCCGCGCGTCATCCGGGTGGCAGATGCCCTTGAGCACGATCGGCAATTTGGTCAGCGATTTGACGTCGTGCTTGACGCCGAC
>JAFKLV010000043.1 GCA_017304125.1 Sphingomonadales bacterium | reverse complement strand
ATCAGCGTCGCGCGCGCATCCGCGCCGACCGGCGCCTTGACCGCGATCGACACCGCATCCTTCGCCTCGGCGCTGCCGCCGCCCAGCCGGCCGTTGATCGCCGTCGCGACATTCTGCGCGGTGGTGAAATCGGCGCGTGCGAGGTTGAAGGTGAGGAACGGCGTCTGATCGAATCCGGTGGCGACCGCGCGTTCGACCGTCGCCCCTTCCGGGATGCGCCCGGTCGAGGGGACGTTGACGACGATCTGCGACCCGTCCTTGCCCTCCGCGCCAAGGCCGCCGACCGCGAGATTGCCCTGCGCCATCGCATAGATCTGGCCGTCGGCGCCGATCAGCGGCGTCAGCACCAGCGCGCCGCCGCGCAGCGACTTGGCCTTGCCGAGCGAGGCGACGGTGATGTCGATCCGCTGGCCGGGCTTGGCGAAGGCCGGCAATTCCGCCGTCACCACCACCACCGCGGCATTCTTCAGCCCCTGGATCGAGGTCGACGGCAATTGCAGCCCGAAGCGCGAGGCGACCGCCTTCACCGACTGGATGGTATAATCGAGATTGTCGTCACCCGTGCCGGGCAGACCGACGACGATGCCGTAACCGGTCAGCTGGTTCGAGCGGATGCCCTGAAAGGTGCCGAGATCCTTGATCCGGTCCGCGCCGGCGGGATGGCCGGCGAGAATGGCGATGAGGATCGCGAGCAGCGCCAGCCACCAGCGCTCGCGGTTGACCCGGCGCGGCTGCGGCATCGACGGGAAAATGCTGGTCATCAGAACGGGCTCACCACCTGGAAGAAGCGGCTCAGCCAGCCCTGACGGCTGGCGCGGGCGACATCGCCCTTGCCGGTATAGGCGATCTGCGCATCGGCCACGCGGGTCGACAGCACGCGATTGTCGAGATCGACATCGGCGGTGCGCACGATCCCCTTGATCTGGACGAATTCGTCGCCGCGATTGAGCGTGACGCGCTTCTGCCCTTGCACCAGCATCGTGCCGTTGGGGAAAATCTGCGCCACCGTCACCGACATTTCGCCCGAGAGCGAATTGGCCTGATCGGTGGTGCCCGCGCCCTTGAAATTGCGCGTCCCGCTGGCCGAGGCGTCGGTCTGCTTGAACAGCGACAGCGCACCGGTGGTCGGCGGGGTGATGCCGAAGCCGCCGCCCGAATCGAGCTGCGACGACGCCGATTTGGAGGCGGCGGTGCGCTCGACCAGCACGATCGTCAGCGGATCGCCGACGCGGCGCGCGCGCCAGCCTTCGTGCAGCGCGGCATAGCCGGTCGCGACCTGGAAGATCGCGCCATTCGCCTCCGGCGCTGCGGCCGGGGTCTGCGCCATCGGCGCGAGCCGCACCGCGGTGAAATCCTCCACCGGCTTCTTCTTGCCGCCGAGCAGCCCCGCCTGTGCCGGCGCGGCGAGCAGCGCGACGCCGGCGACGACGGGGGCAGCGAACGAAAGGGAAATGCGCATGAGCATGATCGATCCCGGGATCAGATGTTCTGGTTGACGTATTTGAGCATGTCGTCGGTCGCCGAGATCATCTTGGAATTGACCTCATAGGCGCGCTGCGTCTCGATCATGTCGACCAGTTCCTCGACGACATTGACGTTGCTTGCCTCGAGCATCCCCTGCCGCACCGAGCCGCGCCCGTCCTGCCCCGGCACGCCGAGGCTGGCCGCGCCGGAGGCGGCGGTTTCCTTGACGTAATTGTCGCCCATGCTTTGCAGCCCGGCGGCATTGGGGAAGCTCGCGACCTGAATCTGGCCCAGCACCTGCGCGTCGGTCTTGCCCGGCAGCGTCGCCGAGACCGTGCCGTCGGTGCCGATCGTGATCGAGGTGGCGCCCTGCGGGACGGTGATCCCCGGCATCACCTGATAGCCGTCGCTGGTGATCAGCTGGCCTTCGGGCGAGCGTGAGAAATTGCCCGCGCGGGTATAGCCCAGCTCGCCGCTCGGCATCTGCACCTGGAAATAGCCGTCACCGTCGATCGCCAGATCGAGCGCATTGCCGGTGGTGTTGAGCGATCCCGCGGTATCGATCCGCGCGGTGCCCTGCACGCGCACGCCGGTGCC
>JAFKLV010000042.1 GCA_017304125.1 Sphingomonadales bacterium | reverse complement strand
GACCGACCTCGCCGACACGCTGGCGCGCGACGATGTCGATGCGGTGATCCTGTGCACCCCGACGCAGATGCATGCCGCGCAGGCGCTGCAATGCCTCGACGCGGGCAAGCATGTGCAGGTCGAGATTCCCTTGTGCGACAGCCTTGCCGATGGCGAGGCGGTGCTGGCCAAGCAGCAGGAGACCGGGCTCGTCGCGATGGTCGGCCACACGCGGCGCTTCAACCCGAGCCACCAATATCTCCACCGCAAATTCGCCAGTGGCGAGGCGCAGGTGCAGCAGATGGACGTGCAGACCTATTTCTTCCGCCGCCAGAATATGAACGCCAAGGGCGAGCCGCGCAGCTGGACCGATCATCTGTTGTGGCACCACGCCGCGCATACCGTGGACCTGTTCGCCTATCAGGCCGGACCGATCGTCGCCGCCAATGCGATCGAAGGGCCGATCCACCCCCAACTCGGCATCGCGATGGACATGTCGATCCAGCTCAAGGCGGCGACCGGCGCGATCTGCACCTTGTCGCTAAGCTTCAACAATGACGGGCCGCTCGGCACCTTCTTCCGTTATATCTGCGACAATGGCACATGGATCGCGCGCTACGACGATCTCGTGACGGGCCGGGAAGAACCGATCGACCTCACCGGCGTGACAATATCGAACAACGGCATCGAATTGCAGGACCGCGAATTCGTCGCCGCGATCCGCGAAGGGCGCGAACCCAACGCCTCGGTGGCGCAGGTGATGCCGTGCTACCGCGTGCTCGATCAGTTGGAGAAGCAGCTGGCGGCGGCATGAACTCTCCCCTCCCTTGAACAAGGGAGGGGTCGGGGGCGGGTTGGCGTGGGGGATACCGCAGCAACCGCCCCATACCCACCCACCCCCAGCCCCTCCCTTCACCAGGGAGGGGAGCAGGAACGAACGGGGTGGATGCCGGGTGTCATTTCACCCCCAATGCTTTAGCACCGCGCCAAACCACCTAGGAGCGCTGCCGTGACCGCACTTCCCACCCGCACTATCGGCCCGCTCACCGTCTCCGCGATCGGGCTCGGGTGCATGAACCTGAACCACGCTTATGGCGTCCCGCCCAGCGCCGAGGAAGGCGGGCGGCTGCTCAACCGCGCGCTCGATCTCGGCGTCACCCTGCTCGATACCGCCGCGCTCTACGGCGCGGGGCAGAATGAGAAACTGATCCGTACCTCGGTGATGCATCGCCGGCGCGATTTCACCCTCGCCTCGAAATGCGTGCTCGACATGTATGACGGCAAGCGCGGGCTCAACGGCTCGCCCGCCGCGATCGCCGGGACGCTCGATGCCGCGCTGCAGCGGCTCGGCACCGATCATATCGATCTCTATTATCTCCACCGACTCGACCGCAACGTGCCGATCGAGGAGTCGGTCGGCGCACTCGCCCGCGCGCGCGAGGCGGGCAAGATCGGCGCGATCGGCCTGTCCGAAATGAGCGCGGCGACGATCCGCCGCGCGCATGCGGTCCACCCGATCGCCGCGGTGCAGAGCGAATATTCGCCGGTGGTGCGCAACCCCGAAATCGCGGTGCTCGATACCTGCCGCGCCCTCGGGATCGGCTTCGTCGCATTCTCGCCGGTCGCGCGCGGGCTGCTGTGCGATGCGGTGCATGACGATGTTTATGAGGGCGTCGCGCACGACATCCGCCGCGCGATGCCGCGGTTCAACGGCGACAATCTGCGCCACAATCTGCACGCAGTAGCAGCGTTCAACGCGCTCGCCGCGCGGATCGGCGCGACCCCGGCGCAGCTTGCGCTCGCCTGGGTGTTGTCGCGCGGCGACGATATCCTGCCGATCCCCGGCACGCGCAGCATCGCGCATCTGGAGGAAGATCTCGGCGCGATCGCGCTCGATCCGGGGGCGGACGTGCTCGCGGAGGTCGAGACGATCTTCGCCCCCGGCACGATCAAAGGCGCGCGCTATTCCGCCGCGATGCAGGCGCAGATCGATACCGAGACCTTCGCGGACGAAGAGCTGGCGTAATCCCCTCCCCTTCTTACTCCCCTACCTCGTGAAGGGAGGGGCTGGGGGTGGGTGGGTAT
>JAFKLV010000041.1 GCA_017304125.1 Sphingomonadales bacterium | reverse complement strand
GGGCCGAAATTCTGCTCGATGAAGATCACGCAGGAAGTGCGCGATTTCGCCCGGCTGCAGAACCAGAGCGCCGACAGCTTCGTCGCGGCCGATGCCGAGGCGGGGATGAAGGAGATGAGCGAAGTTTACAACGAAACCGGCCGGGAGCTGTATATGGGTGCCGGTGGGCGGGAGCATGATTGAGCAGGCCGAGAGGGCCGAAAAGCGCTGCGGGGCTAGCCTCGCGGTGACCGAATAGGCCGATGGACATCCTGCCATCACTGCTTCTGGCGATTCCGGCGGTGGTGATGGCAGGCGGGATCGCCCCCGCCAAACGCCCGGATTTTTCCGCCGTCACAAGCGTTGCCGCCGCGAAGACGCTTGTCGCACGCGGCGCACTGGTGGAGACTCTGGCTTTTCCGGCCGAGCTGGGCGGCCCGCCGGACAAAGAGAATATCATCTATATCCCGCCTGCCGTCGTCGAAGCCCGGGCACTCGTCATTCGGACGATCGAGCGAATGACGCGCGACGGCAGCGTCAACAGAATGGATGTCGAGCCGGATTATCGCGGTGATAGCATCGTCCCGACACGCCTCCGCATGACGGCATGGCGCGAGGGCGAAACGACCAAGTTCGAGGCGGTGGTCGAGATCTGGTAGCGAAACGGAAGCTTATGGGCCGTCCTCTAAGAGGAAATCTGCTCTTCCCGTTCAGGCTGCGCTTGTGGAAGCCCGGGCCTTAGGGGTCTTGCGCAGCGATCGAAATATCTGGAACATATAGCGAACATTTTCGAGTCGGATTCTTCGCTATGTCCACCTCACGCAACTTCTATTTTATGATCAAGCCGCCGCCATCCGAGCTGTCCGAGATAACGCGCCACAAGCGCGCGCTCGGGATCGAGGACAATTACGATCCCGCCCGACTTCACGTCACGCTCGATCCGCTAGGGTCGGAAAAGGAGTGGTCAGAATCACGGATCGGCTGGCTGGATGCCATATTGGCCCGATTCCTTGCCGATCCATTCTATATCGAGTTCGACCGGATCGAAGAGAATGCTCTCCGAGGCGGCGGCGAGGCACTGCGCGCGATACGGGCGTTCCGTGGCTCGCTGATCCGGCACCTCGCCCGGTCAGGGCTGATTCTGCCAACCCGCCGTTTCAATCCGCATTTGACGCTGGCCTATGGGCAGGACTCGGATTGCCGTGTCACGATCGACCCCATCGGCTGGACGGTGAACGAACTCCTGCTGATCCGGAGCGGAGACGGACGCCACGCCCCGTTCGGGCGCTGGCCGCTGATCCAGCGCCAGCCCAATCTTCCGCTCTTCTAGTCTAGTCTAGTCAAGTCAGGGCGAGCGGCGCGCGCCTATTCCACCGTCGCCGGCAGCGCCCAGTCGATCGTCCCGCGCCCGTTACGTTCCAGAAACGCATTGGCCTGCGAGAAATGCCGGCTGCCGAACCAGCCGTTATAGGCGGAGAGCGGCGACGGATGCGGCGCCTTCAGCACCAGATGATGCCCGCCGCGCTCGACGCTCGGCACGAACCCGGCCTTTTTCTGCGCATAGCTGCCCCACAGCATGAACACGATCGGCTCGGGCCGCGCGGCGAGCAGGCGGATCACCGCGTCGGTGAATTTCTCCCACCCGCGATCGCGGTGCGAGGCGGCCTGCCCGCTCACCACGGTCAGCACGCTGTTGAGCAGCAGCACGCCTTGTTGCGCCCAGCTTTCGAGAAAGCCGTGCGCGCGCGGCTCCAGCGCGCAATCGGTGAGCAATTCCTTGTAGATGTTGACGAGGCTCGGCGGCGGCTTGACCCCGGGGCGGACCGAAAAGCACAGCCCATGCGCCTGCCCCGGCCCGTGATACGGATCCTGCCCGAGAATCACCACGCGCACATCGGGCAGGGCGGTCAGCTCGAGCGCGCGGAACCAGTTGCTCGAATGCGGGAAGATCTGCTTCCCCGCCGCTTTCTCCGCGACGAGGAACTGGCGCAGCGCGGTCATATAGTCGCTGTCGAATTCGCCGCGCAGCGGCTCGAGCCACGTCGGGTCCATCTTCGGATCGTCCACGCTTCTCTCCTTATCTGCCTTCGGCACCG
>JAFKLV010000040.1 GCA_017304125.1 Sphingomonadales bacterium | reverse complement strand
TTCTGGATCGCCGGGCTCTCGAAGGATGCCGTGTTCGTCAGCTGCGCGCTGAAGCCCCCAGTGCCGCCGGCGGCGGGCTGAGCCGCAGCCATCAGCGCCTCGACCGCGGAGATGTCGGTGATCCTCACCTTGTAGCTCAGCGTGAGCTTCGCCGCTCCGCTTGCGTTCAGGGTGCCCGAGAACGAGTGCTGACCTATGCCGACAGTCGGGGTAAAGGTACCGGTGGCGGGGGCTGCGCTGGCCGCGGTGCCCGCGGCATCCCACTGCGTACCACCGACGGTCACGGGAACCGTCAGGGGGAAGAGGACCGGGTTGCCCGCCGCGTCGACGTACTGCATGCCGGCGGGAAGGCTGTCCGAAATGGGGATGTTGCCGCTGAAGCCGTTCGGCACATCGACCGTCAGGGTGTAGGTGAACACCTGGTCCAGGATCGCCGGCTTCAGGCTGTCGAAACGCCAGTTGCCGTTGACATCCTGGGTGTAGTCGACCATGCCGTTGACATCGGTCGGGGTGACCGACTTGCCGTAGTTCTTGGTGACGTTCACCGGGGGCTTCGGTGGATTCGGGTCCTTGATGTCGACGGTGACGCCCACGTTCTCGGCGCCCACCTGCCAGCCGATCGGGGTGGAGCCCGGGCCCGCATCGTCGTCGATCTTGAAGTCGATGCGGAACACGCCGGCGGTGAGACCCTGCGGCCAGTCCGCGGCATCCTTGAAGGTGACCCGCACGGTGTCGCCGTTCACGATCTCGTAGCTCTTGACACCCTGGTTGTTGAGCGCGGAGAGGTTGCCGAGGTTCGCGTTCGCGCCGAGCTTGAAGTCGACGACACTCCCCTTCACGCCCACGTCATAGCTGACGCGCAGCTGCAGCGCCTGTCCCTGCGGCAGGCTCGCGTCCGGCTGCACCACCGTCGCCGGGTCATTGCCCGGCATCACGATCTGGGCCTGGGTGATGCCGCTCGGCAGCACCGCCGTGACGATGTCGGTGAGGGAGATCGACGAGTCGGCCTCCAGGGCGATGCTGGCGACCCAGCCGTCGCCAGCGGTGGCCGCGTTGCTGGCAGGCGCGACGGCCTATCGCCCCGCGCGCTTGCGGCTGGCGGAGGCGCTGTACCGTGACGAGCGCGACGCGGAAGGCCTCGCGGCGCTGTCCCCGGCGTTCGACGAGAACCCGCCGGTGATCGTCCGGGCGTTGCGCGGTGCGATGTTGCTGCGCACGGGGCGCGAGGAAGAGGCGGTGGTGGAGCTTGCGCGCGTCGCGGAGATCGAGCCGGACCGCCCGACGGCGCATCTCGCGCTCGCGCATGCGTTGCGCGCGGTCGGCCGGCGGGATGCGGCGATCGCGGCCTATCGCGCGGCGCTGGCGCTTGACCCGATGCTGGCGGAGGCGTGGTACAGCATCGCCGATCTCAAGGTCGCCGCGTTCGGTGACGCCGATCTCGCGGCGATGGAAAAGCTTGCCGCGACCCCGGATCTGCCCGCACCGACGCGCGCGCAAATCGGGTTCGCGCTGGGCCGGGCGCGCGAGGATGCGGGCGATTATTCGCGCGCCTTTGCGCATTATGAGGCGGCCAATGCGCTGCGCCGGTCGATCGAACCCTATGACGAGGCCGCGCACCAGCACTTCGTCGCGGCGATGATCGGGATCACCGATCCGGCATTCTTCGCCGCGCGCGCCGGATCGGGCAACCCCGATCCCGGGCCGATCTTCGTCGTCGGCATGCCGCGATCGGGGACAACGCTGGTCGAACAAATCCTTGCCGCGCACAGCACGGTCGAGGGGCTGTCGGAACTGCCCGATATCACCAGGCTGGCGCGCGCGATTCCCGATTATCCGGCTGGCCTGGCGATGCTCTCGGCGGCGCAACTGACGCAACTTGGCGCCGATTATCTCGCGAGCGCGCGGGCGCGACAGCGCACCGATGCGATGCATATCGTCGACAAATTCCCCGGCAATGCCGCTCATATCGCGCTGATCCACCTGATCCTGCCCAATGCGCGGATCATCGACGTGCGGCGTGATCCGCGCGATTGCTGTGTCTCGCTATTCTCCCAGAGCTTCGCGGCGGGGCAGGGTTACAGC
>JAFKLV010000039.1 GCA_017304125.1 Sphingomonadales bacterium | reverse complement strand
TCCAGCCGGTTGAAAGCCTCGAACGGGGAAGAGGTCACCACCCCGCCAAAGTCGAAGATCACGGTATCGTGCTGCATCAATTCCGCCCCGTGCCGCGACGCGGCGCGCGACGCAAGCCCCCCACCGCTACAAAGTTGCGCCCGCGATATGACCGACGACATAAGTAACCAGCATCGCCAGCGCGCCCCAGAAGGTGACGCGTAGCGCGCCGCGCAATGCACTCGCCCCGCCGGCCTGCGCGCCGACCGCCCCCAGCACCGCGAGCAATATCAGCGCGACCAGCGGCACCGCCCACACCAGAGTCGCCGCCGGCGCCAGCAGCACGGTGAGCATCGGCGCGGCGCCCCCGGCGAAGAAGCTGGCGGCGGAGGCGAAGGCCGCCTGCACCGGCCGCGCGCTCGCCGCCGCGGTCAGCCCCAATTCGTCGCGGACATGCGCCGAGAGCGCGTCGTGCGCGCTCATCTGCGTCGCGACCTGCTCGGCCAGCGCCGCGTCGAGCCCGCGCGCACGATAGATAGCGGCGAGTTCGCGATGCTCGCCGTCGGGGTCCTCGGCCAGTTCGGCGGCTTCGCGCGCCCGCTCGGCCGCCTCGGCATCGGCCTGGCTGCTGACCGAGACGAACTCGCCGGCCGCCATCGACATCGCCCCCGCCACCAGCCCGGCGATCCCGGCGAGCAGGATCGCCGACACCCCCGGCCGCGCCGCCGCGACGCCGACGATGATACTGGACACCGAGAGAATGCCATCATTCGCCCCCAGCACGGCGGCGCGCAGCCAGCCGATCCGGTCGACGACGTGATGTTCGCGGTGGCGGGGGCGCAAGCGTCAATATTCCAGTTTGAGGCCGGGGCGCTTCCAGCGCGTCTTCACCAGCCGCCCGGTGCCGGAGAGCGTGATCCATGCGTCGCGCATATCCTCGCCGCCGAAGCAGATATTGGTGGTGAACAGATCGTCGGTGGCGACGAATTCGACCAGCTCGCCCTCCGGCGAGATCACGCTGATCCCGCTTTCCCCGATCGTCGCGACACAGATATTGCCCGACGCCTCGACCGCCAGCGAATCGAAGAATTTATAGCCCGCAGGGCGATAGAGCGGGATCCCCGCCCCGCCCGGTCCGCCGTCCGGCGCGACCTTGCCGGGGGCGGTGACGTTGAACTTCATCAACCGGCAGGTGTAGGTTTCCGCGGCATAGAGCGTCTTGCCATCGGGCGAGAGCCCGCAGCCATTGGGGTTGTTCGACGGGAAGATCACCTCTTCCAAATGGCTGCCGTCGGTCTTGCCGTAGAAGATGCCAACGATGTCGTGGCAGCGTTTGACGTAGTCGACCTTGCCGTGATCGGTGAACCAGAAGCCGCCGTGGCGATCGAACACGATGTCGTTCGGCCCGCGCAGGGTGCAGCCGAAATCGCCCGATTTGTAGAGCACTTCGACCTTGCCGGTCGCCGGATCGATCCGTTCGATCCGCCCGCCGGAATAATTTTGCGCGATGCCGTGCGGCGCGAGATAGCCATTGGCCTCGTGATATTCGAACCCGCCGTTGTTGCAGCAATAGAGCATCCCGTCCGGCCCCATCGCCAGCCCGTTGGGGCCGCCGCCCGGCGTCGCGACAATTTCCTTGCCCCCGTCGGGCGTCACGCGGGTGATTCGGCCCGCCTCGATCTCCACCAGGATGATGCTGCCGTCCGGCATCCACACCGGGCCTTCGGGGAAACGCAGGCCATCGGCCACCAGGGTGAAATCGCTCACGCCGCTCTCCTCGCTCTTGTTTCGGCGAAGAATTATCTAAGGCGCCCGACTTAGCAATAGCCGCCCTTCCGCCGCCGCCACGGCCTCGCTAGACCTAGCTATATGCAGAACAAAATCCGCACCGGGGGCCGCATCCTTGTCGACCAGTTGGTCGCGCAGGGTTGCGATCGTATCTTCACCGTGCCGGGAGAAAGCTTCCTCGCGGTGCTCGACGCCTTGGTCGACGTGCCCGCGATCGAGGTCGTCACCTGCCGGCAGGAGGGCGGGGTCGGCTTCATGGCCTGCGCCGACGGCGCGCTGACCGGGCGGCCCGGGGTCGCTTTCGTCACCCGCGGGCCCG
>JAFKLV010000038.1 GCA_017304125.1 Sphingomonadales bacterium | reverse complement strand
TCGCCCTTCACCGTCGCCATGACGATGCGGCCCTTGGCCTTGGCGCCGGCCTCTTTCTGCGCCTCGATGAACGGCAGCAGATGCGCCACCGCCTTCTTCATCACGCGCGCCGATTTGACGACCTGCGGCAGGAACATCTTGCCCGCGCCGAACAGGTCGCCGACGACGTTCATCCCGTCCATCAGCGGGCCTTCGATCACCTCGATCGGGCGCGGCAGCGCCAGCCGGGCTTCCTCGGTATCGGCGACGATATGCGCGTCGATCCCCTTGACCAACGCATGTTCCAGCCGCTTGCCGACCGGCCAGCCGCGCCACTCGTCGGCCGCCTTCTCCGCCGCCGCATCAGTGCCGCGAAACTTCTCCGCCAGCGCGACCAGCCGCTCGCCCGCATCGGGGTCGCGGTTGAGCACGACATCTTCACACGCGATGCGAAGTTCGGGGTCTATCGTATCGTAAACGTCCAGCTGCCCGGCGTTGACGATCGCCATGTCCATTCCGGCGGGGATGGCATGATAGAGGAACACCGAATGCATCGCGCGGCGCACCGGCTCGTTGCCGCGGAACGAGAAGCTGAGGTTGGACAGCCCGCCCGAGATATGGACATGCGGGCAGCGCGCCTTGATCTCGCGCGTCGCCTCGATGAAGTCGACGCCGTAATTATTATGCTCCTCGATCCCGGTCGCGACCGCGAAGACATTGGGATCGAAGATGATATCCTCGGGCGGAAAGCCGATCCCGGTGAGCAGCTGATAGGCGCGCTCGCAAATCTCGATCTTGCGTGCCTGCGTATCGGCCTGCCCGGTCTCGTCGAACGCCATCACGACCACGGCGGCGCCATAGGCCATGCATTTGCGCGCATAAGCGAGGAACGGCTCGACGCCCTCCTTCATGCTGATCGAATTGACGATCGGCTTGCCCGAGACGCATTTCAGCCCGGCCTCGATCACCTCCCATTTGGAGCTGTCGATCATGATCGGCACGCGCGCGATATCGGGCTCGGCGGCGATCAGCTTGAGGAAGGTGGTCATCGCCTCGACCGCGTCGAGCAGACCTTCGTCCATGTTGATGTCGATGACCTGCGCGCCATTCTCGACCTGCTGGCGCGCGACCTCGACCGCGCGCGGATAGTCGCCGGCCATGATCAGCTTCTTGAACGCCGCCGATCCGGTGACGTTGGTGCGCTCGCCGACATTGACGAACGAGGTGGAGGAGGCGGTGCTGGTCAATTTGTCCTCGTCATCCCAGCGAAAGCTGGGATCTTTCTAGTCTTGGCGAACGGCCTGCGGCACGCGATCCCAGCTTTCGCTGGGATGACGAGCCTCAACCCGCCATCGTAAACGGCTCCAGCCCGGCAAGCCGGGTGCGGACCGGCGGGGTCGGCAGCGCGCGCGGCGCCAGCCCCTTCACCCCGTCCGCGATCGCCTTGATATGCGCCGGGGTCGAGCCGCAGCAGCCGCCGAGCACATTGACCTGCCCGGCCACCGCCCATTCGCCGACCAGCCCCGCGGTAGTCGCGGGTTCCTCGTCATAGGCGCCCAGTTCGTTGGGCAGGCCGGCATTCGGATAAACCATGATCATCGTGTCAGCTATCTCGCTCAACACTTTGACATGCGGGCGCAATTGCTCCGCACCGAACGAGCAGTTGAGCCCGATCGTCAGCGGCCGCGCGTGGCGCACGGCGTGCCAGAAAGCCTCGACCGTGTGACCGGAAAGGTTGCGCCCCGACAGGTCGGTCAACGTCATCGACAGCATGATCGGCAGATCGCGCCCCAGCGCCTCGCCCGCCTCGATCGCGGCCATCACCCCGGCCTTGGCGTTCAATGTATCGAACACCGTCTCGATCAGCACGAAATCGACCCCGCCCTCGACCAGCGCACCGATCTGCTCGCGATAGACCTGCGTCAGATAATCGAAGTCGATCTCGCGATAGCCCGGATCGTTGACGTCGGGACTGAGCGACAGCGTTTTGTTGGTCGGCCCGATCGCGCCGGCGACGAAGCGCGGGCGCCCGTCCCTGCCGGCAAATTCGTCGGCGACGCGCCGCGCGAGCTTCGCGCTCTCGATATTGATCTCGCGCACCAGATGCTCGGC
>JAFKLV010000037.1 GCA_017304125.1 Sphingomonadales bacterium | reverse complement strand
CCCGGGGTCTAAACTCAGTTGGAACGGCATCGTGATCGCCCGAAGAAGCCCGCCGGCAAGGAGCGTAGCGCAGTCGCGTAGCTGAAGCTACGCGCAAGCAAGCGACGCCGTCCGGCGGGCTTCTTCGGGCGACCCCTTCGGGGCGGGCGGCTTTTGGCGCCATGCGGCGTCGCGCGTCGGTCACGATGCAAAAGCATCGCTCCCTCCTTGCTCCTTGCCTGACACCAAAATCCACTCCGTCACGGCGTCGTTCCAACTGAGTTTAGACCCTAAAGGTTGAGGCCGGCGAGCGGATCGAGGCCGGCCATCAGATTGAGGCTCTGGACCGCCGCGCCCGACGCGCCCTTGCCGAGATTGTCGAGCGTTGCGACGAGCCGCGCCTGCGCGCCATCCGCGCCGGCGAAGACATACAGGTCAAGCCGGTCGTTGCCCGCGGCGGATTCGCGCACGAGCAGTTCGTCGGGCTGGTCCTGATGCACGGTGACGATCGGGCTGCCGGCGAAAGCGGCGGTGAGCGTGGCGAGGATCGCGTCGCGGCCCGGCCGGGTCGGCAAGGCGGCGAGCGGCAGCGGCACTTCCACCACCATCCCGCGATGCGCGCGGATCACCATCGGCGCGAAGACCGGCGCGTAGGCGAGGCCGGCGTGGCGCTGCATCTCGGGCAGATGCTTGTGCGCGAGGCCGAAGCCGTAATCGCGATAGGCGAGCGTTTCGTCGCCCTCGAACCGTTCGATCAGCGCCTTGCCGCCGCCCGAATAGCCCGAAACGGCGTTGACGGTGAGCGGCCAGTCCGCCGGGATCAGCCCGGCGCGCACCAGCGGCGCGACCAGAGCGAGAAAGCCGGTCGGGTAGCAGCCCGGGTTCGACACCAGCCGCGCATTGGCGACATCGAAGCCGAGTTCGGGAAAGCCATAGGTCCAGCCGTCGGCGACGCGATGCGCGCTGGAGGCGTCGATCACGCGGGTGTGCGGATTGTCGATCAGCGCCACCGCCTCGCGCGCGGCGTCGTCGGGGAGGCACAGGATGACGAAATCGGCCGCGTTGAGCGCCTCGCGCCGCGCTTCGCGGTCCTTGCGGCGCGCGTCGTCGAGCAGGATCAGCGACAGGCCGTCGCGCCCCTCCAGCCGCTCGCGGATTTCGAGCCCGGTGGTGCCGACCGCGCCGTCGATGAACACGCTCTGGCTCATGCCGGAGTCTCCAGCAGCGCGGCGTCGAGATAGCCGACCAGCCCGTGCGCGGTGGCAATGCCCCAGGCGTCGCCGCCGGTCACGTCGAGCAATTCGAACGGCTCGCCCGCGCCGAGCGTCGCCATCGCTTCGGAATCGGCGGGCCGGGCGGCGCGCAACGTCGTCGCGGTGGTTAGGCGGCGTTCCACGGCGGCAGCATAATGCGGCGCGAAGACATATTCGGCCAGCCGGACATCAGCGATGTCCGGACGTACCGCGTTGGTGCGCGGATCGAGCGGACGCGAGCGGCCCGTCAGCGCGAAGCTCCGGGGAGCCGCCGTTTCGGCCGGGTGACCGTTCCGCGTCACCGATGAGATGCCCGAACTCCTCAAGAAAAACTGCCCCTTCGGATGTCTGCGCGACAAATATATTGCGCTTGTCGCTATCGTCGCGCTGGCGGCGCAGATAGCCGAGCGCGCCCAGTCTATTCAAGGCGCGCGTGACAACCGGTTTCGAGACATTGAGAATTCGCGCCAGCCCGCGCACCGTATGCGGCCCGGGGCTGAGGTAAACCACTAGAAGTAAAGCCATTTGTCGGTTGGTGAGATCGGGCTCGCCGGATCGCACATAGCCGACCAGCGTATTCATCCACGAACTCAACTCCGGCTGTTAAAAACTCGGCACAGCGATATTCCGATCAATAGGGGGCCGGGATCGGCGGTTTCATATCGCGTCAACGCGGCTGAGCGCGGCTGGTTTCAGAGGTGTCACGATTTCCGCGACGGGCGAGTGCAGGGGAGAGGGGATTCGCTCTTTTCTCCCCTCCCTTGAACAAGGGAGGGGTCGGGGGTGGGTTGGCCCGAGGGGGCACCGTTACGCGCGCCTCATACCCACCCACCCCCAGCCCCTCCCTTCACGAGGGAGGG
>JAFKLV010000036.1 GCA_017304125.1 Sphingomonadales bacterium | reverse complement strand
GACGACGATGCTCCGCGCAAATCGCACAAGTCCCTCGCCACCATCGTGGATGCTGACGGGAACGAGCATGACATCCTGCGCGATAACATGCCCTTCGGCCGTGCGGGTCATGGGGAGTTTGGCACCTATTTCATCGGCTATTCCCGATATCTGTGGGTGATCGAGAAGATGCTGCAGCGCATGTACCTCGGCGACCCACCCGGCGCTTACGACCGGCTGCTGGACTTCTCGACGCCGCATACAGGCACGACCTTCTTCGCGCCGGCGCGGCCGGCGCTTCAGGCAATTGCTGCGGGAGAGACGCCGGGTCGGTCCCTCCCAATCAGTTCAACAACCGTGCCGTCGTGAGCGGTGTAAAACCCTTGGTCAGGCGATGTACTTAGCTGGGATTCTGAGCGAGGGAATCTCAAGGCACCCTGGGATGTTGGGCCGAACAGGGAGGCAATTCGCTCTGCAGTCGTTGGGCACGCCGCGGCTTCAGGTGGCGCCGTTGGCGGGTTGCTGCGCGGACTCCCGAAAATGGGGTTTGTCCGTATGCCGATATCGCGACGCAGAGGTTCGGCGGTTATGAGTGTCCGAGAGACAGTCCGGTGCTGATCGGTTTGACGATAACCGGCTGGTGTCGGCCCAGGGTGGCGAGCAAGCGGCGTTCGGCCTTGTCGAGAGCGTCGATAGAGGCGAACATTTCTATAGTGTAGCATCCACGCGCGAAGAAATCGCTGGCTGCGGCGACCATCGTGGTGAAGTTGGCAGGCCAGTGGCAGAGAAGAAGAATTGGCCAATCGGGATCCGGCGGTGCGTAACGGCAGAAGATGATGGCGTTACTGTTCAATGCCGATGCGCGTCGGTCGAACAAATCGGGGACCACTGGAGAGGAGCGTTCGGCGCAAAGGAACGCCTCGATCTCGTCGAGTTCCGCGAGGGCCTCTACGACGATTGGATAGTAACGTCCGAGCGGAAGGCTGGGAGCGGCGTACCGAGATGGGATATCGATCACAAGGATATCCGGCATGGTCGCAATTGGCCGGGGATAAAGAACCCGGCGAGCGGCAAGGTGATCGATCAGGCGCATCGCCGGGTAAATGGCGATGCATCTGACTTTTGGTCAACAGGAAGCCATGTGACGTGACGCCCTATTCTTCGCGTTGGGCTTTGGCGGCCTCGTTGATCACCGCGCGCCTGGCTGTAGCCTCCGCGCTTGCTGCCATGGTTTCCCAGGTGTCGGCGGAGCGGTGATGCATCGCGCGCTTGTTTGGCAGGTTCGTCCTGGCGGCAGCCGCGCGCTCGGCGCCGGCATTGGCGCGGTAGGTTTTTCGATGGTCGTCATCGGGCATATGTCGGATCCAGCGGCGCAAGATCAATCGACCAGGGGCAAGTCGGCATTTTTGCGTCAGTAGCGCACAAGGGGGAACCGACGTCAGGAGCGCCAGGCGAAATTCGGTGGTCAGGCTGCGAGGCGATCGACGCCTTCGTTGAACCGCTCAATCCATTCGCGCATCTGAGGGCGGCGCTCGACGGGGATATCGGCGGCGACACGCTGGAAATCGACCAAGTCGACCGGAGATCCAGCGATGATGGCGTCTATTTCACTCGCCTCCAGCAAGGCGTTGTCTCGAATGAACCGCGTCATCGAGCCCGGGCGGGACTTGGTCGAACTGCGCCAGAGGCCTTCGACGTTACGAAGTCTCGGGGCGGCGCGGGCCTCCAGCAGTACGATCAGCCTGAGGCACCAACGGGGTAAGCTCATCAATTCGTGCGATTTTTGGGCGGCACAAATCCAGCAGGCGGATTTAATCGGAATGGGAAGGCCCTCTGCGCGGATGCGCGCGGCGCAACGTTCACGATCCCAAACCCAGTCGCGCAGGGGATAATGATAGTCATAGAGGGGCGAAATATGTCCCTCGCGGTGGGCGTATCGTCGGGTGTCGGCAGGCGAGCTGTCATAGCCGATCAGCTTGACAACACGCTCGCCGCGAGCCCATGCTGCCCGCGCCGGCTCCCAGTTCGCAACCCATTGGTCTTGAGGCTGAATTTTCCATTTCGAGCTGCATTAGGTCTGCATCGACCTGTCGTATTGGCTGCGCAAAGCCCGCA
>JAFKLV010000035.1 GCA_017304125.1 Sphingomonadales bacterium | reverse complement strand
GACATGCTTTACGCCTCGTTCGACATGCTGCGCCCGGCGGCACGGACCGCGGCCAATATGCGGCTCTACGACAAGCTGTGGGACGACGAATATGTGAAGTCGTTTCGCATGTTCGAGCGCTGGAACACCGATACACTGCCGCTCGCCGGCGAATATTTCCGCCAGACGACCAAGAAACTGATGTGGGAAAACAGCCTGTTCAAAGGCTCGATGACGGTCGGCGGGCGCGCGATCGATCTCGGCGATATCCGGGTGCCGTTCCTGCATCTCGCGGCGGAGCATGATCATATCGTCCCGCGCGAAGCATCCGCGCCGCTGATCGGGATGATCGGATCGCCCGACAAACAGGAAATCATGCTGAAAGGGGGACACGTCAGCCTTGTCGCAGGGGGCAATGCGATCAAACGCATGTGGCCTGCGCTTGCCCATTGGCTGGCGGATCGATCGATATGAGCCAACGCATCCGACGTTTCAGCGCCGCCGACCGCGACGCGATGATCGCTTTCGCGCAGGCGCTGCCCGAGCATGATTTGTTGTTCCTCGGCCGCGATCTCAAGCATCCGCGCGTCGTCGAGGCATGGCTGCAGGCGATCGACGACGGCTGGATCGACAGCATGCTGGCCGAAAAGGAAGGCGAGATCATCGGTTCGGTCGCTTTGGTGCGCGATCCGCTCGGCTGGTCGGCGCATGTCGGCGAGGTGCGGCTGCTCGTCTCGTCCGAACGGCGTGGCGCGGGGCTGGGGCGCGATCTGCTGCAGGCGATCATGGCGGTGGCAAGTGAGCGCCAGCTTGCCAAGTTGACCGCGGCGATGACCCCTGATCAGCGCAATTCGGTCGCGCTGTTCGAAAGCCTGGGCTTCCGCGGCGAAGCATTGCTCAAGGATCAGGTACGCGATCGCGCCGGCCAGCCGCATGATCTGGCGATCCTCAGCCTTGATCTCGCACGGCACGAAGCATCGCAGCGCGCCTATGGCTTTGACGAAGCCTGACGATATTTTCCTTAGCTTTTTAACAATTATCGCCTACGTTCAGCATATCGATAACAGCCGGCGCGTAGATGCCGGAAAAGACAGGAGAACATGCTTATGGTCGCTGCTGCGCCGAACGACATCCCGCCCCCGCCCTCGGCGCTGCTTGCGCTGACTGAGCTGCCGCGCGCGCTGGCCGAACTGGGATCGCTGCCGATCGCCGCGCCGCTGCTCGCCACCGCGCCGCGTGGTGACGGCCATCCAGTGCTCGTCCTGCCCGGCTTCACCACCACCGATGCCTCGACTACCGTGCTGCGGCGTTATCTGCGTCGGCTCGGCTATGACGCCTATCGCTGGGATCTCGGGCGCAATCTCGGTCCCAAGGCGATCGGGCGCGAGGGCGAAAAGCTGCTCGCGCGGCTCGAAGAGGTTCACGCCGAGACCGGGCGCAAGGTCAGCCTTGTCGGCTGGAGCCTCGGCGGGGTGATGGCGCGGATCGTCGCGCGGCAGGCGCCGGAGATGGTGCGGCAGGTGATCTCGCTCGGATCGCCGTTCACCGGCTCGCCGCGCTCGACCAATGTGTGGCGTGCCTATGAATTGTTCACCGGCCAGTTGGTCGACGACAATCAGACCCGCGCGCAACTCGCCGAGGGCGCGACCCCGCCGCCGGTGCCCGCCACCGCAATCTGGAGCCGCGAGGACGGGATCGTCGCGTGGCAGAATTGCATCGAGCCGCTCGGCGCGTTCAGCGACAATATCGAGGTCCACGGCAGCCATTGCGGGCTGGGGGTGAACCCCGCGGTCCTCTACGCGGTCGCCGACCGGCTCGCGCTGCCGGAGGATGGCTGGCGGCCGTTCCAGCGCGGCGGGCTGCGGGCGTTATTCTATCCCAGCGCCGGCCACGCCTGACCGGCGACGGGCCTATTTGAGCAGCGCGCGCGATTCGACGTGGTAGCCGACGAGGATCGGCTTCCCGCCGTTCAGGCGATAGACGAAATTCTCGGTCGCCGGGCCGCTCGCATAGACGCTGGTGTAGGTCGACGTGAACAGATGGTCGCCATTATTGTAATTGTCGTTGAACCCCTGCCGCGTCGTCGATTTGAACGTACCGAGCTTGGTGTGGATC
>JAFKLV010000034.1 GCA_017304125.1 Sphingomonadales bacterium | reverse complement strand
TCTTGTCCAGTCTTTGCCTCCCGATGGACCCCGGCTCAAGGCCGGGGTGACGGTGTGGGTGTGGCCGGTTAATCCTTGCGGCTCAGGCTGACGCCGTACAATTCCATGCGGTGATCGACGAGCCGGAAGCCGAGCCGTTCGGCGATCTGCTTCTGGAGCTGCTCAAGCTCGGGATCGACGAATTCGATCACCTTGCCGGTCTCGACGTCGATCAGGTGATCGTGATGAGCTTCGGGCGACGGCTCATAGCGCGACCGCCCGTCGCCGAAATCGTGGCGATCGAGGATGCCGGCCTCTTCGAACAATCGCACGGTACGATACACCGTCGCGATCGAAATGCCCGGATCGACCGCCGAGGCACGGGCATAGACCTTCTCGACATCGGGGTGGTCCTCCGCCTCCGACAGCACGCGTGCGATGACGCGGCGCTGCTCGGTGATGCGCAGCCCTTTTTCGTGGCACAAAGCTTCGAGATCGATCTTGCGAGGCATGGGCCGCTATGTAGTGCGCAAAGCCTGTTGCGAAAAGCGAAACCGACTCGCAACAGGCAGAAGGCTGGGGATTACAGGCCGATCCGCGCCAGCAGCACGTCCAGCAACCGCGCATCGCCGGGCGCCGCTGCGGTCGGGCCGAAGCCGTTGCACTCGAGGCATGCCGCCTGCACCCCGCCGCCGGTCACCAGCCGCTTCACATCGCCGACCGCCCGCATCACGAGCTGACGGCGCTCCCACGACACGCGGGCGAAAGCGTCGGCGGGTGCCGCGGCGTCATCGTCGCTGTCGCTATTGAACTGACGCGCGAGTTGCGCCGCCCAGCTCGGCTTCTTCTCAAGATAGGTGATCTTGACGGTCGCGGGATCGAGCTTGGCGCGCTTCGCCGCCTCGGCCACCGCATCCTTGAGCGTGCCGAAGCGATCGACCAGCCCCAATTGCCGCGCCGTCCCGCCGATCCACACGCGGCCCTGCGCGATCTCATTGACCTTGTCGACCGGCATATGGCGCGATGCCGAGACGCGGGCGAGGAACTGGGCATAACCATGTTCGATCGCCGACTGGAACACCGCATCGGTCGCGGCATTGGTGCCGCCCAGGACATCGGGCTGGCCGGAGATCGGGGTCGACTTCACCCCGTCGGTCGTCACGCCGATCTTGGCGAGCGTATTCTCGAAGGTCGGGATGATGCCGAAGATGCCGATCGATCCGGTGATCGTCGACGGCTCGGCGAAGATCATGTCGCCGGGGGTCGAGACCCAGAAGCCGCCCGACGCCGCGACGCCGCCCATCGAGACCACCACCGGCAGCCCCTGCTTCTTGGCTTCGATCAGCGCGAGCCGGATCTTCTCGGACGCGGTGACCGAACCGCCCGGCGAATCGACGCGCAGCACCAGCGCCTTCAGCTTCTTCTTGGCCAGCCCGTCATAGATGAACTTGGCGATCGTATCGCCGCCGGCGGTGCCGGGCTCGGACTTGCCGTCGACGATATCGCCGGCCACCGTGACGACCCCGATCTCGCCGTTCTTGGGCAAGGGGTGGGCGTCAAGCCAGTCGTCATATTTGATCTTCTTGAACCAGCCGGCGGGTTTATTGTCTTCGCCGCCCGCGATCTGCGCGACGCGGCGGCCGAATTCGACACGATCGCCCAGTTTGTCGACGATCCCGCTGGCGAGATTGGCCTTGGCGATATCGCCCTCGGCGCCGGTCACCACCTTGTCGGGGACGGTCAGCCAGTCGGCGAGCTTCGCCTTCGGGCGGGCGCGGGCGATCCCGTCCTTCCACTGGTCGAACAGGCCCTGGTTGAGCACGGTCGCGGCCTCTTTGGCCTCGGGGCTCTGGTCGGCGCGGATATAGGGTTCGACGAACGACTTGAACTTGCCGACGCGATAGACGTGGGCGTTGACGCCGAGCTTGTCGATCAGCCCCTTGTAGTAAAGCTGGCTGCCGCCCGGGCCGGCGAACAAGGTGCCGCCCATCGGGTCCATCCACACTTCGCTCGCCGCCGCGGCGAGGCGATAGCCGCCGTCGGTATAGCCGGTGGCGAAGGCGAGCACGGGCTTGCCCGCGGTGCGCGCGCGCAGCAGCGCGTCGGAGATTTCGCCG
>JAFKLV010000033.1 GCA_017304125.1 Sphingomonadales bacterium | reverse complement strand
GCGCCGCCTTATTGTCGCACGGGTGCTATGAAGTGAACCCGATCGAACTGACTTTGGCATTGTTGGCCAATGCTCGAAATCATGGCGCCCGCGCTTGCTTCCCGCACAATGTGACACGACTTGAGCCGGTTGGCCGCGAAATCAGGATATGGACCGAGGGGGGCGCGTCAATCCGCGCGCGCGATACCATCCTCGCGAGCGGTTATGAGCGCGCATCGTGGTTCTTGCCTCCACAGTTCAAGGTCGGGTCGAGCTATGCGATCGCGACGCCTCCCGGCTCGTCCCCATTATGGCGGGAGAATGCGATGATATGGGAGGCGTCTTCTCCCTATCTCTACGCTCGCGCCACTCAAGACGGCCGCGTGATCGCCGGAGGCGAGGACGAGAATTTTGCCGACGCGGAGCGACGCGATGCACTGATCAGCGCGAAGCGTGGATCGATCGAGGCGAAGCTGGAAGCCATCACCGGCACGCAGAAGATCGCGGTGGACCGCGCATGGGCGGCGACCTTCGGATCATCGCCGGATGGCCTACCGGCGATTGGCCGGGCTGAAGGGTATGATCATCTCTGGCTCGCCAGCGGTTTTGGCGGCAACGGTATTACCTTTGCCGCGCTTGCCACCGACCTCCTCGCCCACGCGCTGGATGGTAAGCCGGATATCGACGCCCCTTGTTTTAACCCCTATCGCTTCGGGCCGTGTCACACCGGGAAAGGCGGTGATCTGCCGGATCCGCAGCCCGCGCTCGGAAAGTGACAAGCCCGATCGTCCATGGCCTCCGAACCTGAGTGGCCCGACGCGATTAACAACGAACGGTGATGATCGATCAGCGTGACGAGTTCGCAGCCTGCGGCGACCATTATCGCTCCAAGGGACGCGATTCCAGTACACAACGACAAACCCCGGCACCGGTATCGTCGGTGCATTCTCCAGCAACGACCCGGAAAGCGAAATGGCGACATAGGCCAGGCCTGTTCTTAACGCAGCACTTTGATCGCCAGTCCGGCGCAATCGGCGTCGGCGGCGCGCGGCCCCTGTCCGCCGGTGATCGCGCGGCCGATCGCTTTGAAGATGTTACCGACCGATTTCACTTCTTTCGGCACGACAATGTCGGGCTCGCGGATTGTCCCCGCCATCTCCGCCGAGCCGGGCAGGCGTAACAGGCTGCCCTGCTTCGGGGCACCGGTCAGCCGGATCGCCAATCGCTCATCGGGAAAGGAAATGGTGCCGGTGCCGTCAAGCCTGCTCTCGCTGGTATCGACGATGAACGGGCCAACCGTGCCTACGCCGCCACGCACGTCGATGCCGACGATCACGCACTGCAAAGCGGCGCGCTGGCTTTCGTTCGCCAGCAGCGCCCGGCCGGCGTCGAAGCCGAGTGCGGCGGCGACCTTGTGCGGCAGCGAGCCATCCCGCGCCGCCAGCCCGATCCGCCCGTCCGACGCGCCGACCGCCTCGCGGATCGTGTTGCCGCGCCCAATCAGATAAGCGCGGGCATCGACGCGTCCCGTCACCGACCCGCCTCCGCCCGCGAGAGCGCCGATCGAACTGTCCGTAATGCGCAGATCGAGCGTGACCTTCGGCACCCTGGCGCCGTCCCGCTGGTCGACGATCGCGCGACCGCTGAGCGCGCCCTGGCGCAATCCGATGCGCAACGGGTCAACGGTCAGCAGCCGATGGTCGAGCCGCAGGACGCCCGCAAAGTCAGTTAGCGACGAAGGCTTGTCACCATCGACGATATGGGTCGCGCGGAAGGCGATGCGTCCGTCGGTATGGTTGATCTTGTAGATGTTGATGCGCGTTTCGGGCACAAGTTTCGGCCCGTAGCTACGCACCTCGGCGCGGGCAGCAGCTTCACCCTCAGGCGAGGCAAAGTCATTGAAGTCAATGATGTTTGAACGAATTTCGCCATCCAGCCTGGTGCGCGAACGGGATTTGTCGACGGTGACGCGGCCGACGATCCGGGACTGGCCGATCGTGCCGCTGATATCGCTGACGATCCACTTCGCCGCCCGCCACTCGACATGGGCTTTGAGATAGACGGGACGGGTCTCGAACAATCCGGCCTCGATGATCGCATCGACCATCTTGCGGTCGC
>JAFKLV010000032.1 GCA_017304125.1 Sphingomonadales bacterium | reverse complement strand
GCGGCGCTCGATGTCGCCGCCAAGTCCGGCGAGGCGCCGATCCCCGAAGTGATGATCCCGCTCGTCGCGACCAAGCGTGAACTGGAGCTGATGAAGGCGGTGGTCGACCGCACCGCGCAGGCGGTGTTCGCCGAGCGCGGCGCCACGGTCGATTATCTCGTCGGCACGATGATCGAGCTGCCGCGCGCCGCGCTGCGCGCCGCCGAGATCGCCGAGGCGGGCGAATTCTTCTCGTTCGGCACCAACGATTTGACCCAGACCACGCTCGGGGTCAGCCGCGACGATGCCGCGCGCTTCCTGACCAGCTATGTCGAGAAGGGCATTTACGCCAAGGACCCGTTCGTCAGCCTCGATGTCGAGGGTGTCGGCGAGCTGGTCGAGCTGGCCGCCGAGCGCGGGCGTTCGACCCGGCCGGGGATCAAGCTCGGCATCTGCGGCGAACATGGCGGCGATCCGGCCTCGATCGCGTTCTGCGAATCGGTGGGGCTGGATTACGTTTCCGCCTCGCCCTATCGTGTGCCGATCGCGCGGCTGGCGGCGGCACAGGCAGCGCTGAGGAAATAAGCCGCACGATGTAAGGAGCGCCGCATGACGCCATTGGCCCGCTATCTCGTCCTGGGTGTCGTGGGCGTGGTGGCGGGGCTGGGCAGCGCGATCTACACCGTGCGCGCCGGTGCGCTCGGCTCCAACGTGCAGATTGGCGCGTGGACGACGGGGCTGGATTTCGCCAGCGGCGACCAGAGCGCGCGGACCCGCGCGGTGGTCGCGCTGCGCGGGCTGCTGGCGTTGCCGGCGCGCGAGGCGCGTTATTATACCGCGAGCGTCGACGATGCCGGGCGGCCGCTCAACGGGCGGTGCAGCTATCGTATCACCGGCGGGCAATTGCCGGGGCGCTGGTGGAGCCTCACTCTGTACGACGGCGCAGGCTATCTCGCCGGCGGAGGGCCTTATTCGGTCGAGAGCGCCGGCATTCCGGCGGAGAATCAGGCGCGCTGGACGGTGCTGGTCTCGCCGGTGCGCCAGCCGGGGCTGTGGTTGCCGACCGCCGGGCTCAAGCATTTCGAGCTGACCTTGCGCACCTATCTTCCGCCCGACGAGGGCCGGAGCAACCCGGCGCGTGATCAATTGCCCAGCATCCGGCAGGAGGCATGCGTATGATGCGGCGCTGGATCGGGCCGGTGGCCGTCGCGCTGGTGCTGGCGATCGTCACCTATTTCATCACTTTGTCGCGCACCCCGCAGACATTGATGTCGGCGGCGGTATCGCGGATGGAAAAGCTCGGCGGGATCAACACCTTCGGCCATATGCCGCTCGCCACCGACAAATCGCGCGCGGTGGTCCGGCCGAGCCCCGACCTCGCTTATTCGGCCTGTCCGTTCGATCTGTCGCAGGGGCCGCTGGCGATCAGCGCGGCGCCGGTGCCGGCGAATTACTGGTCGCTGTCGGTGTTTCAGGCCAACACCGATGCGGCGTTCGTGCGCAACAATATCGAGGCGCGCGGGCAGGCGATGCAGATCGTCGTCGCGCAGCCGGGGCAGGCGACCCCGCCCGGTGCGGCGGTGGTGCGGGTGAACGGCGCGCGCGGCGTGGCGCTGATCCGCATCCTCGTCGACGATCCCGCACGCTTCCCGGCGATCGACGCCGCGCGCCGCGGCTCGACCTGCAAGACGATCGCGGCGGGGTAAAACACACCGTCACCCCGGCCTTGAGCCGGGGTCCATTGTGCCTCAGGCGCGGCGACGAGAGGCTCTTGCGCAAGATGTGATCCACCCCGGCCTTCCCGGGGTGGAGGATGGGTGATCCCGATTTAAGGCACGATGCCATAGGGCCTCTTGCCCTGCGCCTGCCTCCCGATGGACCCCGGCTCAAGGCCGGGGTGACGGTTGTGGCTTATCCCCGCTCGCGCGCCTGCCGATAGGTGCCGAGCACGCGCAGCCATTTGGAGTGAAAGCCGAGTTCCTCCATCGCGCGATCGAAGGCTTCGTCGCCGGGGCGCCCCACGACGTCGGCGTAAAATTCGGTCGCGGCGAAGCTGCCGCCGCGCTGGTAGCTTTCCAGCTTGGTCATGTTGACGCTTTTGGTCGCGAACCCGCCCATCGCCTTGTAGAGC
>JAFKLV010000031.1 GCA_017304125.1 Sphingomonadales bacterium | reverse complement strand
CTTCTGGCTGCTCGGCAGTCTCGGCCGCGTCGGCATGAGCGACCTCGCCTGGGCGGCGCCCTTCGCGCTGCTCGGCCTGTCGGTGCTGTTCCTGCTGCGCTGGCCGACGCAGGTGCTCGAAGCCGGCGACGACCTTCACGTCATTGCCGAGCAGGCTGAACGCGCTGCCCTTGATATTGGCGTTGAACACGATCTGTTCGTTGACCGAGCGCGGCGTCGCCACCGCGAAGATATAGTTGCGCGCGGCCTGGCTGGCCTGCCCCGAGCCGAGGATGTTGAGCGGCGCGCAGGTCGAACTGATCGTCTGGATCGACGCATTCACCGCGCCGGGGCGGCAGACGATATTGCCCGAGGCGTCGACCACCGCGTCGAGCGCATTTTCGAAATTCTGCTGGACCAGCTTGTTCTGGCGCACGTCCATCTGCGAGCGGCCGTAAACCGCCGAGGTTTCCCAGGTGAAATCGCGCCCGCCGATGCCGACCGTCCCGTCGAACCCGCCGACGAAGCGATAGGTTTCGACCGTCGATTGCGCGCGGCCGGTGGTGAGATCTGACAATGCACGGCCGAGGTAGAAGACATTCTGCCCGGCCGGCAGATTGGCCGCGATCGTCGCGCGATCGGTGGCGCTCAGATAGGGATTGTCGAGGCTGATCGCGATATTGCCGTTGGGCGAGCCCGCCGGGCCGAACAATGCCGTGTTGTAATTGGGCTCGTCGATCAGGTTGATGCTCTTCGAATGGCTGTACCAGCCTTCGCCGAAGAAGCGGACATTGTCGGTGAGCTGGTAGCTCAGCCGGACGGTGCCGATATAGCGTTCGGAATCGGTCAGCAGGTTCGATTGCGCGGGCATGTCGAAGCCGTTGCCGCCGCTGCTGATGAAGCCCTGACGCATCACCGTGCCGAGATCGAGCGGGACCAGCGTGCCGTTCGATCCGAATTGCAGCAGCTGCCCCGCCGCATTGCGAATCCCCGAGCGCGCGGCGAGATAATCGTCGGCCGAAAAGGGCGTGCCCCCCGCGGTGAAGGCGGTGAAGCGCTGCCCCGGATAGACCACCTGCCCATAAGGCGAATTGAGCGATGCGGGCGGGGTGCCGAAGAACAGCCCGCGTTCGGTCACCGCGCGATCGCCAGCGGTCAGCCCGTCGCCGTGATCATATTCGCCGGATACGGTGATATTGCCGCGGCCGCCGGCGAAATTGGTGCCGGCGAGCAGGCTGAGCTGCTGTTGGGGGGCATCGCCGCGCTGCGAGATGCCGCTCTGCGCGCGGAGCTCGAGCCCGGTATAGTCGCGCTTGAGGATGATGTTGACCGTCCCGGCGATCGCATCCGAGCCGTAGATCGGCGCGCCGCCGACCGTCACCGTCTCGATACGCTCGATCAGCGAGGTCGGGATCGTGTTGAGATCGACCTGCGACCCGGGATTGACCGGGCCGAAGATCGTCGCGGTGTTCGACGAGACGAAGCGCCGGCCGTCGACCAGCACCAAGGTGCGCTGCGAGCCGAGCCCGAAGAAATCGACGAAGGTCTGCCCCGGGCCGAACGGCGACTGCGTGCCGGTCGGGCTGGCGCCGGCCGGGCCGAAGGCGGGGATTTCGCTCAGTGCCTGCGCGACATTGGTATAGCCGCGATTGTCGATCTCATTCTTGCCGATCACTTGCGTCGGCGGGAAGGTTTCGAACTGCGGCCGGGCGATCCGCGATCCGGTGACGACGACGTCGGCGGGGGTGTCCTGTGGTGCGGGCGCGGTATCGGGTGCGCTTTGCGCAAACGCCGGGCTGGCAAGGAGGAGCAGTGCACTCGCGCTGACACCCCGCAGGATACGGGTACGGACCGAAGCCGTATTCATGAACTAAACCCCTGTGGAAAAAGATATCTTTTATCGTCGACCGGCGGCGAGCCGGTCGCGCGTGCAGCGTGGCGCGTGCGCCAGCCCGGCTTTGACGGATTATCCTCAACGAATCGTTACCGCGGCGAACCGAGATCAGGATTCGAGCCGCGATTCCATGATTTCGGCGATCACCGATACCGCGACTTCCCACGGCGCCTTGCCGAGCGCCGCGTGCCGATCGGCGCGTGGACCGTGGTGATCTGATCGGGGGAGAGGCTGGCGTCG
>JAFKLV010000030.1 GCA_017304125.1 Sphingomonadales bacterium | reverse complement strand
CGCGCGCAGAGGCCGAGACACGAAGGACAGATCTTATGGACAAGACTCACGCGACGATCGCCGCCTCGCTGGCGATGGCGGTCGCCGGCGCGGCGCTTGCCACCACGGCGACCGCCCAGACCAAGCCGGCGATGGAAAAATGCTACGGCGTTTCGAAAGCCGGCAAGAATGATTGCAAGGCCGGCGCGGGAACGAGCTGCGCCGGCTCGTCGAAGGTCGATTATCAGGGCAATGCCTGGACATTGGTCAAGGCCGGCACCTGCACCTCGATCAAGACCCCCAAGGGCAATGGCTCGCTTAGCCCCAAGGCTTGAGAATCGTAGCGCGGCCGGGGGCCCAACACGCCGGCCGCCCTTTTCACGGAGACTTCCGATGGTCCAGCTCTTCGCTTCCTGCGAGCGCGCCTTTCGTAGCGCATCGGCGCTGGTGCCCGATGCCTTGCTGCTGCTGGTCGCGCGGCTCGGCATCGCCGGCATCTTCTTCATGTCGGGGCGCACCAAGGTCGACGGTATCATCCATATCAGCGACAGCACCTATGAGCTGTTCCGCAGCGAATATGCGTTGCCGCTGATCCCGCCGGACGTCGCGGCAGTGGCGGCGACCTGGTCTGAACATATTTTTCCGATCCTGCTGGTGCTTGGCCTGTTCACCCGCGTCTCGGCGCTGGCGCTGTTCATGATGACGATGACGATCCAGCTCTTCGTCTATCCCGATGCGTGGCCGACCCACCTCAGCTGGGTTGCGATCCTGTTGCCGCTGATCTTTCGCGGTGGCGGGGCCTGGTCGGCGGACGCGGTCGCGACGCGGCGGTAGCGCGCACTTTTGCCTTGTATGACCACGGGCCGGAACAGGCTATATGTGACCTGATTGGCCTGATTAAGACTCTAATTGACTCAACTTCCCAATTGTGAAAAATATTCTCCATTGAGAAAAATGCGACGCGGGTCCGCGAGGATTCGAGCGCTTTGCCCTTGGTGGAGGATATGTCGAAAAAGCTCGCTCGCGTGGCGCTCATCGCGCTGACCATGACCGCCGCGGCTGCCGAAGCGCAGCCGATTACCGCTGTTCCGCAACATGATGTGGCGCCATCTGTGCAACAGGCCGTCGCGACGCAGGTCGCGACGCTCGAAAAGCAGATTCAGGGCCGCCTCGGCGTCGCCTTCCGGCTGGTCGAAACCGGCGAGAGCGGTGCGGTCGCCGGGGCGGAGCGTTTCCCGATGGCGAGCACCTATAAGGTCGCCATCGCGGGGACGTTGCTGTCGCTCGTCGACAAGGGGCAGATGCGCCTCGACCGGATGGTGCCGGTTACCCAGAATGATGTCGATCAGACCGGGGAGGTCGGCGATCGCCTGATCCATCCCGGCATTTCGCTCTCGGTTGCCAATCTGATGGAATTGATGCTCACGCAGAGCAACAACACCGCGACCGACAAGATGCTTGCGCTCGCCGGCGGCCCGGCCGCGGTCACCGCATGGCTTCGCGCCAATGGCATCACCGAGCTGCAGGTCGATCGAAGCGTCAACGATCTCCTCAACGACTTTTACAGCGTCCCTGCCGGGTCGCCGTTCATGAAGACGATGCTGGCGCGCGGCCTGAGCGACGCGGAGCTGGAAAAGTCGGCCTATTCGGCGAACGCCGCCTTTGAAAAGGATCCGCGCGATACGGCGGCGCCCGCCGCAATGGTCGATCTGCTCGGGAAATTGCTCGCCAGCCCGCTGCTCAAGCCGGAAAGCCGCGATTTCCTGCGTGGCGTGATGGAGCGCTGCGAAACCGGGCGGGCGCGGATCAAGGGGATATTACCGGCCGGAACCACGGTCGCGCACAAGACCGGGACGATCGGCGGCACGATCAACGATGTCGGGATGATCACGCTGCCGGGGAACCGCGGGCATTTGCTGATCGCGGTCTATACCAAGAGCAGCAGCTTGCCGGCGGCGCAGCGCGAGCGCGCGATCGCGGAAATCAGCCGGAGTCTGTTCGACTATTTCGCGACGCGCTGAGCGCTCGCGCACCACAAGAATAACATGGCAAGGGGATGGGGTTTATGTTGAATTCCAATTGGGGTGGGCGTGCCTTCCGCAGTTTCCGTAACAATCTGCGTGCGACGACGGCGGTCACGCCGGGGCAGGCGATAACCGCTCTTGCGTTCGCGGCGCTGA
>JAFKLV010000029.1 GCA_017304125.1 Sphingomonadales bacterium | reverse complement strand
CCTCTACAGGGCTTGTCGCCCCAGCTTCTGACGGGTTCATCATGGGCTACCATCGCCCGAGCTTCATGACATGCCGTAGCGCCGTCTGCAAGATAGAATATCGCTGAGAGCGATATTCTATCGGCAAATTCGCGCTCGACGTTAAAAATCCGGCATGGGGCCGACACGCCCACGATTTGACGCATACCCCACCGATGGGCGTGTTGAGCCTGCCGGCGACCCCGCTTACGGATGTGGCCACTGCTTACGATTTGCTTATGGGTGAAATGCTAGCAACACGCAGAGCGATCCCCTTGCGGGGTAAGTTGCTATATTTGCTTGGGGAATGGTGGACGCACTAGGGCTCGAACCTAGGACCCGCTGATTAAGAGTCAGCTGCTCTACCAACTGAGCTATGCGTCCATTCCGGCGGCGGAAGCGGTGAGCCGCTTCGCGTTGGGAGGTGCGCCGGTAGCAGGGGATTTGCGGATTGCAAACCCCTTTTTTGCCTACCAGCCGGTTTTTCGCCGACTCTCGCGATCGATCGACATCAGGATGCCGAGGCACAGCAGCACCGTCATCTGCGCCGACCCGCCGAAACTGACCAGCGGCAGCGGGATGCCGACCACCGGCGCCAGCCCCATCACCATCATCAGATTGATCGCGACATAGAAGAAGATCGTCGTCGACAGCCCCGCCGCGGTCAGCTTGGCGAAGCGCGATTTGGCGCGCACCCCGACATTCACCCCCCAGCGGATCACCGTCAGATAAGCGACGATGATGAAGATGCCGCCGGCCAGCCCCCATTCCTCCGCCATCGTCGCGAAGACGAAATCGGTCTGCCCCTCGGGCAGATAGTCGAGGTGGCTCTGCGTGCCGTTGAGGAAGCCCTTGCCGAAGATCCCGCCCGAGCCGATCGCGATCTTCGACTGGGTGATGTGATAGCCGGTGCGCAGCGGGTCGCTCTCGGGATCGAGGAAGATCAGCACGCGGTTGCGCTGATAATCGTGCAGCACGAAATTGAACGCCAGCGGCGCGGCGATGGCGATGGCCAAAGCGCCGCCGACGAACAGCCGCAGCGGGATGCCCGCGAGGAACATCACCGTCACCCCGCCGGCGCAGATCATCAGCGCGGTGCCGAGATCGGGCTGAAGCATCACCAGCACGCCCGGAATGCCGATCAGCACGCACGGCGGCCAGATTGCCCCGAAACGCCGCGTCTCGGATGGCGGGAGCATGTCGTAGAAGCGCGCGCAGGCCATCACGATCGCGGGCTTCATCAATTCCGAGGGCTGGAGCCGGATGAAGCCGAGATCGAGCCAGCGCTGGCTCCCGCCGCGCACCGCGCCGAGCAATTCGACCGCGAACAGCAGCACGACCAGCACGACATAGGCCGGGAAGGCGGCGCGTCGCCACACATCCTCGCGGACCGCGCTGACCCCCATGGCGGCGAACAGGAAGACGAAGAAGCGCACCCCCTGCGGCAAGGCCCAGGGACGCAGCGATCCGCCCGCGGCGGAGAACAGGACGACCAGCCCGAAACAGCCGATCGCGGTGATCGTCAGCAGGACGCGCCACGGCAGGCGCGCGAGCGGGGCGGGGACGATCGAGAAGCGGCTCATCAATCGGGTGTCCCTGCGTCGGGCGAGCCGGTGGTGCCGGCGACGCCCCCGGTATTGGCGATATCGCCGGGGGTCGCATCGGCATTGGCGTTGCGCGCGCGGGTCACCGCCTCGACCGCCGGCGCGGCGGTGGGGGCGGGGGCATCGGTCTCGGTGCCGAGCCCGGCCTCGGTCTCGGCGGCATTGGCGGCGCGATAGGCGGCGGCCTCGGCCGCCATGCGGGTGCGGATGTCGCCGCCCCAGGTCGGCTCGACCTCGGCCAGCGACTTCATCGCCAGATCGCGATCGAACAGCCAGGTCATGATGTCGCGCCCGATCATCGGCGAATCGAGGTTGCGCACGGTATGGCCGCCGTGCTCCAGCACCACCGCCGCGGCATAGCGCGGGTTATCGGCCGGGGCGAAGCAGACGAACAACGCGTGGTCCCGGAGCTTGAACGGCAGGCTGGCGTTCTTGAGCACGCCCGCGCGCCGCTCCGCCATCGTGATGCGGCGGACCTGCGCGGTGCCGGTCTTGGCGGCGAGCTGGATCCCCGGGACGTACATCCGCGAGGCGCCGCCGGTGCC
>JAFKLV010000377.1 GCA_017304125.1 Sphingomonadales bacterium | reverse complement strand
GTCGACATCGGGGAACATCACGCGAAACAGTGCGAGGAAATATTCGCGCTCGCCGCGTTCATATTCGTCGCTGATCTCGCGCAATTCGGGTGAGCGCGCGCTGGCCGAGATCAGGCTGAGGATCGCGGTGCCGCGATCGCCCGAGAGATAGTCGACGGTCGCCTGCGCGTGCATCAGCAAAGCCTCAAGCGGGGCGATATCGTCCGGGATCACCGGCTCGACCGCGCGCGACATTGCGAACATCGTCGCGCCGACCAGTTCCGCCTTGCTCGAAAAGCGGCGATAGAGCGACATGCGGGTGCAGCCCGCCGCTTCCGCCACCGCCTCGAAGGTCAGCCCGGTATAGCCGGCGCGCGCGATCACCGCCCAGGTCGCGGCGTGGATCGCATCGTCGATCGCGGCGAGACGCGGGCGACCGCGCCCTCGCGTTGCAACATCCCTCTCCATGATCGTCCTTTTATCATTTGCTGCCCCGGTCGATCGTTTCGGCCGGGGCAGGGCAGGTCAATGCCAATGCGTCAGCGGCCGGGGCCGAAACGCGTGCGGAAGCCGGTCAGCTCGATCGTATAATCGTCCTGCCCGTGGAAGTCCTCGTCGCTCAGCCTGGGCTTTTCGGCGGCCTTGTACCAAGCGGCATATTGCGGCGTATCCTTGCTCTGCTGCTTGTAATGCGTCGAATAGGTCTGGACGTGGATCGTCGGGGTGTCGCCCGCCATGTCGAACTTCATCAGCCGCATCCAGCCGTCGCCGATCCCTTCGCCCTGCTGGAGCTTCGCGCCGGCGTCGATCGCGGTCTGGCGGCGGTCCTGATAGTCGGACAGCACCTGCCACACCTTGTTGCCCGCGCGATTGTCATCGATGCGCAGCGCCTGACCATGCTCATGCCCGCACAGCACGAGGAAGATCTGGTCATGCTGGCTGATCAATTTGTCCCACATCATCTGCGGGGTGTTGTCGTCGGGATCGACCGCGTGATTGTCGATGATCGGATTGGGCACGCGCGCGCCGTCATTGGTGAGATAATCGTGGGTCGAGATGATCGTCGGCAGCCCGGGATGCTCGGCGATCACCTTCGCCGCCCATTCGAGCGAGGCATTGGGCGCATCGAAGCGCAGGCCGATGTGGAGGAAGGTATAGCCGCCCGCGGTGAAGATCTGCGCGCTGTCCGCGCCGCCGTCATGGCTCGCGACATACCACGGCTTGTCCTTGAACAGCGGCTGATCGGCGCCGAACAGCGAGCGGAAATTGTCCAGCCCGCCGGCGTGGAGCATGCCGAGGCTCGACATGTCCTTGAACACCGGGGCGGCAGGGTGGTTGGCATCGGTCCACATCGCATCATGATCGTGGTTGCCCGGCACGACCGACAGCGGCACCTTGCCCGCGATCAGTTCATAGCCCTTGCGCGCATAGGGGATTTCCACCGTCGTCACTTTCGTGGTCGGCGCGAACATCCTGTCCATGATCGGGTTGGGCGCCCATTTGAACCCGCGCGCCTCATGCTCCGGGTCGATATGCCTGGTCTGATGCTGCCACACGTCGCCCAGCGCGGTGACGAAGGCGATATCGCCGCCGTTCGACTTGGCGTGATCGGCGATGAACTGCATCTGTTCGAGGAACATCGTATTCGCGTCGAACTTGAAGCCCTCGGCGGTCTGGTGGGTGTAGTCGATGTAATTCTGCGTGTCGGGGATCGCGGCGATCGTGAAGCTGGTTTCCTTCGCCAGTACCGGGCTGGACAGCAGCGCGGTCGCGGCGAGCAAAGCGAGAGAGCGTTTCATGGAATCAGTCTCCGTCAGAAATTGAAGCGCAGCGTGGCGCCATAGGTCGCGGGGTCGCCGAAGAAGGCGACATAGGTGCCGGGCAGCACCGAGCCGTAATTGAAGTAATTGGTGGCGTAGGCGACATTGGTGACGTTGCGGCCCCACACCGAAAGGTCCCACAGGCGATCCTTCGCGCGGATGCCGAGGCGCAGGTTGAGCAGGCCGTAGCCGCCGGTCAGCGTCATCGGTGAATCGTCGAGCGAGCCGTAGAAATGCGAGCGCCACGAATATTCCGCCGAGGCATAGCCGGTGAGCCGCCCGCCGATATCATGTTCGTAGGAGCCATTGGCGCCGAGCGTCCATTTCGGCGCGCCGGCGATCGGCTTGCCCGAAAGATCGCAGGTCGCGGCGGCGACGCCGATCGGGCAGGGGCCGTTGCGGTAGGAACGATAGGTCGCGTCGTTGAACGCGGCATAGCCGTGGAGCGAAAGGCCGGTGACCGGCTGCAATGTCGCTTCCGCCTCGATGCCCTGCGTCCGCGCCGCGCCGGCATTGGTGAGCAGCTGGACAACCTGCCCGTTCACCTCCTGCAGCACATTCGCCTGATAGTTGCGGATATCGGTGCGGAACAGGCTGAGGTTGAGCTGGACGCGATGCGCGAACAGGTCGCTCTTGATGCCGGCTTCGTAATTGGTCGCGATTTCGGGTTCGACCTTCAGCGCATCGGCGCCGAGCCCGTTCGGCGGCAGCGTGGTGTTGAGCCCGCCTGCTTTCTGCCCGCGCGATACGAGCGCGTAGAACATCAGCCCCGGCGTCGGATGATAATCGCTGCTGATCAGGAACGACGGCGCCGAATTGGAAATCCCGGCGTGGATCGGCCCGGCCGCCTGATTGGCGAGCGCCGCGACCGGCTGGCCGGTGATGCTGCTCACCGGCGTCGGGCGATAGACGTCCTCACGCTTGGTTTCGTGCGTCTGGCGGATGCCGGCGGTGATGTTCCAGTTCGGCGTGACATGCCAATTGGCCTGCCCGAACGCCGCGATACTGTGGGTCAGCGGGTCGGCGAAGGTGTTCCACTGGGTGCGGTTATAGGCGAGCAACGTCGCCAGCGCGGGCGAATATTGGGCATAGACCGGCAACAGCGCATTGGGCACGCCCGAAAGCCACGCCGCGGCATCCTTGCCGTAGTTCAGATGCTGGTTGGTCTCGACATATTGGTTGAAGTAGTAAACCCCGACCACTGAATCGACCCGCCCGATGCGCGGCAGCGCGAGGCGCAGTTCCTCGGTCCATTGGCGATCCTGGATATGATAGCCGCCGTACATCACATCGGCACTGCTGCCTTCGGTGTCCGAATTGGAATCATATTGCCAGTAACGGAAAGCGGTGATCGAGGTCAGCTTGAAGCCGCCACCGATATCCCAGTCGATCTGCGCCGATCCCGCGCCCTGCCGCGTGCCGGTATCGGTCGGGCCGTCGACCGCGGTGGTGCGGCCGCGCGGATCGACTGCGATCACCCCGCCGGTCGCGGCGAGCTTGGCCTTGATCAGATTGGGGGTGATGCCCCAGGTCGGGATGATCGACACCGCGCCGCTGCTCTGTTGCTCGGCGCCATATTCACCGATCAGCCGCACCGAGAGGTTGCTGGTCGGTTTCCACAGCAATTGCACGCGCGCGCCGGCGCGATCGAGGTCGCTGGTCTTCTTGCCGGTGGTGATATTGTCGACGATGCCGTCCCGCGTCGTGCGATAGCCGGTGACGCGCACCGCCAAAGTATCGCTGACCGGGCCGCTCAGCGAGGCCTGATATTGCTGATAGTTGAAATTGCCGTAGCTCGCCTGACCTTTGAATTCGGTGGTGAAGCTGGGCAATTCGGTGGTGATGTTGACGAGGCCGGCGGTGGTGTTCTTGCCGAACAAGGTGCCCTGCGGCCCGCGCAATACCTCGACCTGCTTGATATCGATCAGATCGGTCGCCGCCATCCCCGGCCGGCCGAGATAGACGCCGTCGAGGAACACGCCGGCGCTATTCTCCAGCCCGTCGCTGCCCGGATTATTGCCGATGCCGCGGATCGAGATGCTGGTCTGGTGCCCGTTGGTGATGACGACATTGGCGCTGGGGACAAGCTGGTTCAAATCCTCCAGCCGGACGTGATCGTTGCGCGCCAGATCGGCGCCGCTGATCGCGGTGATCGCGACCGGCACGTCCTGCAATTTCTCGCTGGTCTTGCGCGCGGTGACGACCACCTGATCGCCGGTATCCGCCAGCGCGGGATCGGGCGCGGGGGCAACGGGCGGCACGGGGTCGGCCGCTGCGGCAGCGGCGGGCGAAGCGGCAAGGGCGAGCACCAGCGCAAGCGCCGCGCCCCCCTGCCATCGATGGCGAACAAACGAAACCGAGCGGAACGCGCGTTGCGGGATCAAGACTGCCTCCTGAGTGAATAACGAGTCGCGCGTGCCTCGTAATTCGGGGAGGTGACAGTTTGCGGTCGATCCGATGAAGGATCGGCGTCAGCCGCGCCGCGATCCCTTTCGTGTCGCTGGGCGCAACAACAGCGCCGCAATCAGCGCCTCGAGCGCCAGTGCGCCGATCCATGTGGTGACGGCGCGCGCCTGTTCGCCGCCGGTGGGCAGGAGCAGAAACGACAGAGCGAGCAGCGCGAACCCCGCCCGGCGCAGCGCACGGCGACGCTTCGCGTTCCAGCCGCGCCCGAGCCATTGATCGGCCTGTCGCGGGGTTGCCAGCGCGATGACCAGCGTAGCGACGACCGAGGCGAGCAGCGCCAGCGTCATGCCTTGGCCGCGCGATCGCCGACGCGGCGCGATGCGAAGGCAAAGCCCATTGCCAGCACGAACGCGATCAGCGCCACCGCAAGATGCAGCGGATCGAGCCGCATCGCGTGCGTCATCACGTCACTCAGCGGAATCGCCACGCAGGCCGCCGTCGTCACGGTGAGAATCTCGCGCCACGCGCGCCGGGCCGGGCGAACCAGCGCGTAGACGAACACCGCGCCCCATAGCCAGAACATCGTCCGCACTTCGAGCGCCGCGCGGTCTGCAAGATCGACCGGCAACAACCGGTTGGCGAGGAGGAAAGCCGCAAAGGCGAGCGGCGTGCCCGCGACGACCGCGATATTGAGCCGCTCGACGATCGCAAACCCCAGATCCTGCCGCTGCGCGCGGCGTTTCTCGGTCCATAGCACCAGCCCGGCGCCAATCAGCGCGGTCAGCATCAGCCCGCACACGAAATAGAGCCAGCGCGTCAGCATTTCACCGAACCGCGCGGTGTGCAGCGCATAGAGGAAGTTGAAGGTGCGCAGCGCCGGGCGCTTCTCGATATGCGTGGCGATCGGGCGGCCGGTGGTGCCGTCGAAGCTGATCACCTGACGCTGGATGCCGATACGCTGGTCCTCGCCGCTGGTGACCGACACCACCGCCGCCGCATCGCCGGGGTTGAGCACCGCAATCTGCGCGATCTCGCCGCCGAAAAACTGCCGCGCCTTGCCCAGCATCGGCGCGATCGGGGCCAGCGGGGCGGGGAGGTTGCGCGCCGGGCGATCGACCGCGGCGGGATAAAGATCCTTCCACACCGCCGCCATATCGCCGTGATAGAGTGAGGTCGCGCCCCACGGCATGATGAGATTGGCGAGGGTCAGTGCGCCGGTGAAGGCGATCATCAGGTGAAACGGCAGCGCGGTGACCGCGAGGACATTATGCGCGTCGAGCCAGCTACGCTGCCCCTTGCCCGCGCGGAAGGTGAAGAAATCGACGAAGAAGCGGCGATGCGCGACGATCCCGGTGAGCAACGCGAGCAGCATCGCGACCGCCGCGGCGCCGGCGAGCAACCGGCCCCACGGATAGGGAAGCTCCAGCTCGAAATGCAGCCGATAGAAGAAATCGCCGCCCAGCGTGTCGCGCACCGTCGCCGGATCGCCGGTTTTGGGGTCGAGCCATTTCTGCGCAAAATCGCCGCCGGGGGCGGTCCATACGGCATAGCTGGTCGCCGAGCGCGCGTCGGCCGGCTGGATATACCAGGCCGGCGATGTGGCGGCATGTTTGCCCAGCCATTGCACCGCCGCGCTGCCCGCGGCGACGCTATCGGCCGCGCAGCACCGCACCTCGGGCCGCATCCAATTGCCGATCTCGCTGCGGAAGACGCTGAGCGTCCCGGCAAGCGCGATGACGAACAGCAGCCAGCCGACGATCAGGCCGGACCAATCGTGCAGCCAGGTCATCGCGCCGCGGAAGCCGGGTTTCACGGCCGCCACCCCGCGACGAACGCCAGCCCGGCAAGCAGCAACGCCGCGATCGCCAGCCCCGCCCACGCGCGAAACGCGGTGCGCGCGTAGAAGCAGGCCATAGCGGCGATCGGCAGCCCGAGCAGCGCGATCATCGTGCCGATCGTCGCCGCTTCCTCGCGCGGCAGCGGCAGCGCCCACGCAACCGCGATCGCCAGCAACACCGACACGCCATAGCCTCCCGCGACCGCCGCGACGCTGCGTGACAGCACCGCGAGGCGATAACGCGCGGAAACCGGGCGGGCTTTTCTCACCAATGGAACCCGATCGTTCCCTGCACGGTGCGGCGCTGCCCGTACCAGCACCAGCCGACCGAGCTCAGATAGCAACTGGTGAGATATTTGCGGTCGAAGATATTGGTCGCATTGATGCCGATCTCGAGCCCCTTGAGGCTCGGATTGGCGCGACCGAGATCGTAGCGCAGCAGCGCATCGAACAAGGTGTAGGAGGGGGTGTTGGTGATATTGCCCGCCGCGCTCGGCGCATAGCTGCCGGTGTAGGTGCCGGCGTAAACCTTGTCGACCCAGCGCAATCCGCCGCCCAGCTTCAGCCCGGCGAGCGGGCCGGCCTCGGGCGCCCAATCGAGGTTGAACGCAGCATTGCCGCGGCCGACCCCGATCAGCCCCTGGCCGATATTGGCCGGATCGGCGTCTTCGATCGTCTTGACGGTCTGATGGCTGAACGCCGCGCGCGCGGTGAAGCCGTGCGGCAAAGGCACCGTCGCTTCGGCTTCCACCCCCTGCGATCGCACCTTGCCCGATTGCGTCGAGAACAGGGTGTTCGGCACCGCGGTCAACAAATTGGTCTGTTCGATGCGGAACCACGCCGCGGTCAGCAGGATCTGGGTGCCCGGCGGCTGGTATTTCACCCCGGCCTCGATCTGCCGCCCGAGCGACGGGCTGGCCGCGCCGGTGCTGCCGTCGCTCCGCAATACCTGCCCGAGCTGCGGCTGGAACGAGGTCGAATAGCTGACATAGGGCGCGACGCCGATCGACGTCATATAGAGCCCGCCAACGCGCCAGGTGAATTTGCGATCGCGTTGCGTGACGCCGTTTTCGGTATCGGCCCAGTCATGCCGGCCGCTCAGCGTCAGGCGCAGCCCGCCCCAGCTGATCTGGTCCTGCGCATAAAGCCCGGTCTGGCGAAGCGCGGCATCATATGAGCCCGGCACGCCGATCGCACCGGGGGTCAGCGGGACGGGCGACGTCCCGTAGACCGGACGAAAGACGTTGATCGTGGTGACCGGAATGCCGTTCACCGTGTCGCCGAAGGCCGCGATCTCGGTCGAATGCGCGACCTGGCGATCGAGCCCGACCATCACCTGATGCGTCAGCGGCCCGGTGGTGAACCGCCCGCTCAGCTGGTTGTCGAAGGTCCAGTTGTTGAGCGTCTCATCGGTGGCATAAGCCGCACGCCCGACGGTGGTGAGCGTGGCGTCGGTCGGATTGCCGGTCTGGTAGATCGCGCCAAGATTGGTCGAGGCATATTGATAGCGCCCGCTCGAGCGGAACGACCAGTCGCTGTTGAACCGGTGGGTGAAGATATAGGTCAGCGCGACCTGTTCGCGGCGGAAGAAATCGCCCGGTTCGCCGTCGGCGAATTGCGTGGCGATCTTGCCGTTGGGATTGGCGAAGAGCGTGCCGAACACCGGCGCGCTGCCGTAATTGCCGTTCTGCGGATCGCGCGAATAGGCGGCGAGCACGGTGAGGCTGGTATCGCTTCCCGCGCCGATCGTCACCGCGCCGCTTACCGTCTGGCGGCTGCGCTTGCCGAAGCTCTGCTGGGTATCGGCACCGTTGACCGCGCCATAAAGCCGCCACAGCACATTCTGATCGATCCGCCCGCCGACATCAGCATCGACATTGTAGAGATTGTAAGTGCCGTAAGTCCCGGAAACGGCGCCGTAAAATTGCTGGTCGAGCGGCAATTTGCTGGAGATGGCGACCAGCCCGCCGGGGCTCGACTGGCCGTAAAGCACCGATGCCGGGCCCTTGACCACCTCGATCCGATCGATCCGCGATACGTCGATCTGCGGATTGGCATAGCCGGTCGCACTGTCGAACACCCGCAGCCCGTCGAGATAGCGCGGCGCATCGAAACCGCGCAGCTTGAACTGATCGTAAATCTCGGCATTGGCGCCGCGCGATTCCGGGGTGATGCCGGCGACATAGCGCAGCGCCTGATTGAGATTGGCCAGCCCGAACTGCCGGATATCGGCGCCGCTGATGACGCTGATCGACTGCGGCGTTTCGACGAGCGGGGTATCGGATTTGGTACCTGACGAGGCCTGCTCCACCGGGCGCGCGCCGCGCACCACCACCTCGTCCGCGCCGTCGGCAGGGGCACCATCGGCGGCGGCCGGCGCGGCAGCAGCGGGAACGGTCGCGGTCGACGCCAGCAAGATTGCGCCAACGAACAGGGAGTTGCGGGATCGCGAGCGCATCAGAACCTCATCACCAGGGGGAGGTGAGCGCCTTTAGGCTAATGAGAGTGATTCGCAATCGTATTTTTGATCTTTCTTCAGCCGGCGAGCCGATACGAGCCGCTGTTCACCGCGGCGATCACGCGTGACAGCAGGTCGTCGCGGCTATCCTCGCCTGTCGCGACGGCATGACGTTCGAGCGTGCGGAGGTCGGCAAATTGTGTGTGAAGCGCCGCGATCGCGCCGGGATCGGACAGGGTATCGCCCCCGCGCGCGCCGCAGCGTTCGATCGCCACCGCTAGCGGGGGACGCAGCACGATATAGTGGACCGGAACCGCGACCGCCTCGAACGCATCGAGAAACCACGGGCCAACGATCCCGTCGACGACGACCAGATACCCGCCCGCGGCATAGCGCGCCGCGGCGCCGGCCAGAACATCGAGAACAATGCCATTCTGCCGATGCGCTTCCGGCAGATAGGGTTCGATCGCGCCGTGCTTGATGAAATGCCAGAAGTCGTCGGCGTGGAGATGCACCTTCGGCGCGCCGTCCAGCGCGGCGAGCGCGGTGGCGATCGTCGTCTTTCCCGCGCCCGGCGTCCCGGTGAGGATCAGGATTTCGCCGCCATGTTCGACCCGCATGATGCGCCTCGCTTATAGATCCGCCGCCGAGCATAGGGCAGGGGCGTCGCCGCTCAAGCACGCCCCGGCGGTGGACAGGAACGCCGCAAGCGCCTATCGGGCCGCCTCGGCGCGCGCCTCTTTCGGGTTTCCGGCTGTCGCGCCTTTCCATTCGAGCCCGCAGAATTTGGAGATGCGCGATGGCGTGGCTCGTCCTCGGCGTTGCCGTGGTTACGGAGATTATCTGGGCGCTCAGCCTGAAATGGGCGGCGACGCAGGGCACCTGGCTCGCCTCGGCGGTGCCGATCACGCTGAGCTTTGTCAACATGGGGCTGCTCGCGCTCGCGATGCGCGGTTTGCCGGCCGGGACGGCCTATGCGGTGTGGACCGGGCTGGGCGCGGTCGGCGTCACGATCTTCGGCATGATCCTGTTCGGGGAAAAGCTCAATCTGGTGCAGGCGGGGTTCATCGGGCTGATCATCGTCGGCGTGGTCGGCACCAAATTCTTCGCCACCGCCTGAACCGGGGGAGACACGGGGCGGCGCGGGCCGCCCCGTGTCTCCCGGTCGGCGCTTACTGCGGCTTGCCCGGGTTCGCGCGATAGCGATCGAACCAGGCGATGATCGCCGCCGCCTTGGCCGCGCTCTGCGAGGGGCGTGAGGTGAAGCCGCCGTGGCTCGCGCCCGGCACCTTGACCAGCGCGGTCGGCACGCCGCGGATCTGCAGCGCGGCATAATATTGCTCGCTCTCGCTCACCGGGGTGCGATAATCCTCGCTGCCCACCACGACCAGCGTCGGCGTCTTGACGTTGCCGACCAGGCTGAGCGGCGAGCGGTTCCAATAGCTCATCGGATCCTCCCACGGCTTCTTGGTGAACCAGTAGCGCGAGGTGAACATGGTATTGTCCATCGTCAGCGCCTCGCTCGCCCAGTTGATCACCGGCTTTTGCGTCGCCGCCGCCTTGAAGCGATCGGTCTTGCCGACGATCCACGCGGTGAGCACCCCGCCGCCCGAGCCGCCGGTGACGAACAGATTGTCCGGGTCCGCCACCCCGTCGGCAATCGCCGCATCGACCGAGGCGATCAGATCGTCATAATCATGGCTGGGATAATTCTTGTCGATCAGATTGGCGAATTCGGCGCCATAAGAGGTCGAGCCGCGCGGATTGGTCCACAGCACGGCATAGCCCGCCGCCGCATAAAGCTGGACGTCGCTGGCGAAGCTCGGCCCATAAGCGCTGTTCGGCCCGCCGTGGATTTCGAGGATCAGCGGCAGTTTCTGCCCCGGCTGACGCCCCGCCGGGGTGGCGAGCCACGCGTCGATCGCGCGGCCGTCCGGCGCGGTCACCGCGATCTTGCGCACCGGCGCAAGCGCCTTTGCCTCGAGCAGATTGGCGTTGAGATTAGTCAGCCGCCGCGCCTTGCCACCCGACCATAGCCACACATCCGCCGGCGCGCTGGCATCGCCGCCGGTATAAGCGACCACACCGCCGCGCGAGACCGAGAAACCACCCCCGGTATAGGGCCGGTCGACCCCGCCGCCCGCGACATTGTCGACGATCGGCGACAGATGCCCGTCGAGCCCAATTCGCGCGAGCTTGCGCTTCCCGTGGTCGTCATAGCTGGCGTAGAGGCTCTTGCCGTCGGCCGCCCATTGCGCGTCCTCGATCGAGCGATCGAGCGAGGACGTCAGCGAGTGCGGCGCATCCGCCGACCGGCCACCGACATAAAGCTGCGCATTCTCATAGCTGCGATGATGATCGTCGAAGCCGAGCCACGCGATGCGCGATCCGTCAGGCGAGAAGAGCGGCGCATTGTCCGGCCCGTCGCGGGTGGTAAGCGTGCGCAACTCGCCGCTCGCCGCATCGACCGCGAAGACATCGCTGTTCATCACCTGCCGCTCGGCATCGGGGCCGCGGATCGCGGAGAACAGGATCGTGCGCCCGTCCTGGCTCCACGACAGCGGGCCATTATCGTCGAACTTGCCGAAGGTGAGCTGGCGCGCGCCGCCGCCGTCGGCCGACACGACGAACAAATGATCGTTGCCCGGCTTGATATAACCGCCGCCGTCCGCGCGATAATTGACGCGATCGATCACCTCAAGCGGCGGCGCCCATTTCGCGCCCTCCGGCTTGGGTGGCGCCTTGCCGAGCGTCGTAGGCTCGCCCGCCACCGTCGCGATATAGGCGAGCCGGCGCCCGTCCGGCGACCAGGCCAGCGCATTGGGATCATCGGGCAGGGTGGTCACCCGCGTCGCAGCGTCGTGGCCGAGCCAGCGGACGAACAATTGCGGATGCGCGCCGTCCGACGCGACATAAGCGATGCGTGTGCCATCGGGCGACCAGCGCGGGCTGGAGCCGCTCGCCGAAAAGGGGGTCTGCCGGCCGCTGGCAACGTCGATCAACCAAAGCGAGGATTGCATCCGATCGCTCATCACGTCGCCCGAGCGGCGCACATAGACGATCGTGCGCCCGTCCGGGCTGATCTGCGGATCGGCAGCGATCGAAAGCTGGAACAGATCGCTGCCGATAAAGGCGCGCGTCGGCGCGTCGACCGATGCAGCCGGCGGCGGTGTCTGCGCCAGCGCAGGCACTGCGGTGGCGGCGAGAAGAAGAGCAGCGAACAGGCGCATCACAATCCCCGGTTATGGTTTGATCTGAGAGGGATGCGGCGCCGGACGGTCGCTGGCAAGCGCGATGTTGGCAGACGTGCGCGTGATTTTCAGGCGACGACCAGCGTCGCGCCGACGTTCCGCTCACCTAGTCGGGCGTTCCCGCGTACACCGTACCGTCCTTCATGACGAAGCGAATCTTGCGCAGCGCGCCCACCGACGCCAGCGGATTTCCCTCCACCGCGATCAGATCCGCCATCATGCCGGGCTTCAGCGCGCCGATCCTATCGGCCACGCCGAATATCGCGGCATTGCCCGAGGTCGCTGCGATCGCGACCTGTGCCGGCGCCATGCCGGCGGCGGCCATCAATTCCGCCTCACGCGCATTGTCGCCATGCGGGAAGACCCCTACATCCCCGCCGATGCAGATCGCGACGCCGGCCTTCATCGCCGCGGCAAAGGCGCGGCGCGCCTCCGCGACGCTCGGCGGCGCCGGATCGCTGCCGTTCCACCCCTGATAGCGCGCAATCGCATCCGATGCGGCAAGCGTTGGGCATAACGCGACCCCGCGCGCCTTCATCAGCGCGAAAATCGCCGCGGTGCCGCCACCGCCATGCTCGATCGTATCGACCCCCGCCAGGATCGCGCGGCGCATCCCTTCGGTGGTATGAGCATGCGCGGCAACCTTGCGCCCGGCGCCATGCGCCGCCTCCACCGCCGCGACCATTTCCGATTGCAGATAGGTCGGTCGGCTCGGCTCGCCGGTACCCCAGCGATAATCGGCATAGAGTTTGACCACATCAGCACCGGCCGCGATCTGCCGCCGTACCGCGGTGACGAGATTGGGCCCGTCGGCCTCCTCCGCGCCGAGCGGGGTGACGATGCCCGGCTCGAACCCGCGCGGCCCATAGGCGCCGGGGGCAACCAGCGCGCGGCTGGCGATCAGCATCCGCGGGCCGGGCACAATGTTCTGCTCGATCGCCTGCTTGAGCCCGGCATCGGCATAGCCCGCGCCTTCGGTGCCGAGATCGCGCACGGTGGTGAACCCGGCCATCAGCGTTCGCCGCGCGGCAACGGTCGCGCGCACCGTCCGTAGCGCGAGCGATTCATGCAGCACCTGCTGATCCCACGGCGTTTCATTATAGGGGTGGAGGAACAGGTGCGAATGCCCCTCGATCATCCCCGGCATCAATGTCGTGCCGGGCAGGTCGACGACCGTCGCGTCGGCCGGTGCCGAGACCGTGCTGCCAATCGCCTCGATGCGATTGCCGCGCACCAGCACCTGCCATCCGCGATGCACCTCGGCCGTCACCCCGTCGAACACCGCCTCCGGCTTGAGTAGATAGACGCCACGCGCGGTATCCTGCGCGGTCGCCGCGCAAATCGGAGCCAGTATAAAGATCAGGATCGCGACGATCAGGCGCATTGGCGCACTCCCCCCCCAGAATTGCGGTCGCGTGCGCGCCGATGACGTAGATTGTCCGGGCAGGAACGACTGTTCAAGACCCGTTCGCGAAAGCTTTGCCCCAACTTGTTCGTCAGCGCATCGCGCTCGTCTTACAGAAAATTATATCCTGATCGAGCCCTCTCGCCTAATAATAAAAATGCTTCGCAATAGATGATCGACGCGATCGCTCACGTTTCATGATAAAGAGGGACTCGATCGGTCGAGCAGCCGGAAAACCTGCCGGCGCTTGAGCCCGAAAGTGCCGCTGCATCTGCAACTCGTAGCTCGCGACGCTCAACGCGCATCAGCGTGTCAAATCGCGAAAGCTCACCGTGACTCATTGCCAGCACCGTCATCGCTGCGTTCTCCCGGACCGCGAGAGAACATGCCGCCTTTGCGCCGCCGACGACCCCCGAGGGTGTCATTTCTATCTAGCGGAGGGGTGTCATTTCTATTTGGCGCTTACACTTAAAAAAGACGATAAGATATCTTATGTGGGTGATGGGCACCGAGGCAATTCACTTAGCCCCACCTTGTCACGTGTCGCGTCAGGAAAATGCGCTGCTGGAAATCGTCACAGCATGTCGCGGGTGTTAATTAGCCCTAAAAGGGGCGAGCGCCTCGCTGAGCCGCAGCAGCATCTTGTCAAGCCCTTACATGTCGCGCTGCGAATGATTTCCCGAGCGGGAAATTGTTGACCCGTACGCATGCTCTGTGGCGGGAAGTTTCCCGAACGGGAAAGTAGGGGCTTGAAATCGCGTGCAGATACATATATTTCCCGAACGGGAAAACTGAATGATGCTAGACTCAATTGGGATCGGACAGATCGTCCGGAACGAGCGGAAAGGGCTTGGGCTCCGCCAGGACGAATTGGCGGCTTCGAGCGGGGTTGGGCTGCGCTTCATCGTCGAACTCGAGCGAGGCAAGGCGACGGCGCAGATAGGGAAGGTATTTGCGGTCCTTGCGGCGCTGGGCTGCGAGATGCAGGTCCGTCTGCCGGATGGGGTCGTGATTGCGGACCGGTCGACATGACCACCGATATTCTGGACCGCCTTGCAGTTTGGTCAAATCAGCGCATTGCCGGGGAGCTTGCGATCGACCGTGGTGGCGCGATGCATTTCACCTATGCCGTCGATTGGCTAACGGACCCGACCGTCGCGTCGCTCTCGAATGCGCTTCCTAAACAGCCCGAGCCATTCGACGATGCAATTTGCAAGGCGGTTTTCGGAGGCTTGTTGCCCGAAGAAGGGCAGCGAACTGCCATCGCGCGAGCGCTCGGGGTATCCCCGGACAATCCATTTCGACTGCTGGCGGCACTTGGTGGCGATGTTGCCGGCGCACTTGCATTTCTTCCGGCAGGAGAAATGCTTCCAGACGGGCCTGTTGGTGAGCCGGCCCCGCCGTTAGATAACGCCCGGCTCGCGACTCTGATGGATCATTTACCCCGCGTTCCCATGCTGGCCGGTGAGGGGGGAGCGCGGCTAAGTCTGGCCGGTGCGCAGGGTAAGTTGCCAGTGGTCTTGATTGATAACGCCATCGCCGTGCCGCGTATTGGCGAACCTTCGACCCATCTTATCAAACCGGAACCGGATCGCTTTCCTGGTCTCGCCGCCAATGAGGCATTCTGCCTTGCGCTAGCGCGGATGGTGGGGCTCGACGCAGTGATAGCAGAGTGGCGGGAAGCTGCCGGCAGGCCCTATCTGCTTGTTACGCGCTATGATCGCTTGGACCAAGAGGATCATACAATCCGTTTGCATCAAGAGGATTTCGCCCAGGCGCTCGCCGTGCCCTCGAACCGAAAATATGCGAGTGAAGGCGGCCCGACATTCCGCGACTGCTTTGCTCTGGTGCGCCAAGCCACGACGCGGCCCGCGCGTGAGGTGCTGAAGCTTGTCGACGCTGCGATCTTCAATCTGATTATCGGCAATGCCGACGCACACGCTAAGAATTTTAGCCTCGTGCGTCAGGACAACGGGGAGGTGGCGCTGGCACCGCTCTATGATCTTGTGGCGACCCATAAGTGGCCAGAATTGTCTACAAAGCTTGCGATGCGATTTGGACGCGCCGCGACGCTCGAAGACGTCAACGCTGAAAGCCTCAGGCGCTTCGTCGATGACGCTGGCCTGACACTTCCGTTCATGCGTCGTCGCGTCGCCGCGTTGGGCACCCGCGTTGAGGCGGCCGTCTCCGGCGGTGTGGCCGTGCCGGGACTCATCGAAGCAGCAGGCTTGGGAGATCTGCCGGCGGTTGTACTAGATCGTGCGCGTCGCTTGCTTTTGCGGGCGCGGTCATGAGCGCGGTAACGAGCCAGTTCGCAGAGCGAGGGCGTGGCGTCCGTCTGGCAATTGGGCAATGGCTTGTTGCACAATTTCCCGAACGCGAAAGGCCCCGGCCAAGGCTTCACACACATTTCAAGCTCCGCCCCTAGAAGCCCGCCGCCTGTAAGGCGGGTGTGCGGCAAGTCATAGAGGCGATAAGAAGGATTATGTAAAATAAATCAGCCAGCCTTTCGCACGGCACGAAAAGCTCGGCGAAATTCCGAGCGGTCGAGCGCCCCCTCGATCAGCGACGGGCCGATCAGGAATGCCGGCGTTCCGCTAATCCCAAGCAGAAATGCTTCTCGCCTGGTCTGCGCCAGTGCCGCGTCGATGGCGCGCGCGTGATCCGTCAAATCCCGCTCGATGCCATCCCAGCGGCCGCCAGCGCGCTCGATCACCTCGCGGAGCACCGGCGGTTCGAGCAACCGCCGCTCGCTCATCAGGGCGTGATGAACCTGCGGATAGATCGACTGTCGATCCGCCGCGAGCGCCACCCGCGCCGCGCGCTGCGAAACCGGCCCGAAGATCGGCCAGTCCTTGTAGACGATCGCCACCTTGCGATCGTCCTCGAATGCCATGCGCAATTGCGGCTCGGCCTTGCGGCATGCCGGGCATTGATAGTCGGTGAACACCACGACGGTGACGTCCGCATCGGCTGGCCCCTCGCGCGGCGCGCCGCGCCCGCGCAGAAGCCATTGCGCGACCTCATTGCCCGATACATCGCGGCCGAGCGGCGCCGTCCTGCGGAAAACATAGCCCACGCCGAGGCCCGCCGCGACAGCGGCCGAGAGCTGGAATAACTGGCGTCGGGTCAGGGAAATGGCTCGCCTCGCTGTCCGTATTGCCGCGCTATCCGGCTTGTATCGACCGTCCGTGGGCAGACTTACGCGATGTGCTCAGCCTAGCCCCGGTTATCCGGAAATGCCACCGCTTCAGCCGCGGCGCGAGGCGACCAGCACATCCGATCATCGGCAAGTCGCGGTACACGCATGAGCAAGAAAGCGCCCGCCGGCGGGCCTAGATCGTCATCATCAAGACGCACGAGATGAGGATTCGCCAGATGACGATTGCCCAGTCGTTGAAAACGCGCCCGTTGCGCGAAGACCTGTCGTTCGGTTGTGAAGTGCTCGATATCGACTTTCCGAAGGCGAGCGCCGACGAGCGGGCAAGCATCGTCAGTGCGTTCCACCAGAGCGGCGCGGTATTGCTGCGCGGCCAGCAGATGACGCCCGACGATCTTCTGGCATTCGTCGCGATGTTCGGCGAGGCGGAGGGGCATACGCTCCAGCAATATACGCTGCCCGGCTATCCCAACATCTATATCCTGTCGAACAAGGTCGTCGACGGCCGCCCGATCGGTGCGCACAATGACGGCGTCGGCTGGCACACCGATTACAGCTACAAGGCGGAGCCGGTGATGAGCACGATGCTCTATGCGGTCGAGGTGCCGGCGGAAGGCAGCGATACGTTGCTCGCCGATATGTGCGCCGCCTACAAGGCGATGCCGGCGGAGCGCCAGGAGGCCCTGTCCAAGCTCCAGCTGCATCACAGCTATGCGCATTTCATGGCGACGCGCGAATATGGCCGGCTGGAATTGTCCGACGAGATCAAGGCGGAAAACCCCGATGTCGTCCACCCGCTGATCCGCACCCACCCGGCCGACGGGCGCAAGGCTTTGTGGGTCAGCACCGGCACGGTGGTCGAGGTGATCGGCGCGGACGATCCGCAGGATCTGTCGCTGCTCGACGAGCTGGTCGAATTCGGCACGCAGGACCGCTTCGTCTATCGCCACAAATGGCAGGTCGGCGACGTGCTGATGTGGGACAATCGCTGCACGCTCCACACCGGCACGCTCTATGACGAGAAGAAATACGACCGGCTGATGCAGCGGCTGTGGGTCAAGGGCGATCGCCCCTATTGAGCCTGCGATGCGCGCGCGGCGGCGATCATTTCGCCGTCCGCGCGATCGTTTCGAGCGCGCGTTTCAGGATCGCCTGTTCAGTGCCCGCGGCGAGGAAGTTATAGCCGTCGCGGAAACCGGCGGCGACCTGATCGGGCGCAACGAAGGTACCGAGGCTCCGCCCCGCGCGTCGCGCCGCCGCGGCAAAGGTCGCGACAGCATCGTTCACCGCCGCCCCCTGCGGATCGCGCGCACCAAGCGACAGCATCAGATCCGCCCGGCCGACGAACAGCCCGTCGACCCGCTCGACCGCGGCGATCGCCTCGATCTCGTCGCGCGCGCACGCGTCCTCCAATTGCCCGATGATCACCGTCGCCGCATCGGCCTCGTCCGCCCAGGCGGCGAGATCGGCGCGGCCATAGCCGGCGGCGCGGTGCGATCCCGAAATGCCGCGCGATCCGCCGTGATAGAGCGCCGCCTCCACCGCACGACGCGCATCGTCGGCGCTTCGGATATGCGGCACGACGATGCCGATCGCCCCCATATCGAGCATTGCGCCGATCGCGGCGCCGTCGAGCGCGGGGACGCGGACCAGCAGCGGCAGATCCTTGAGCAGCCCGGCCATCAGGCATTGATCGAGCATCTGCGCCCCGAACGGCGCATGCTCGGCATCGAGGATCGCGAAATCGAGCCCGCTGTCCGCAACGATTTCGACGATCGCCGCGGCCGGGGTGCGGATGAAGGTGCCGACCAGCGGATCGCGGGCGCGCAACCGGCCTCTGAAATCTGCTCGCCTGCCCATCCTAACCCTCCAATGACCGGTTGCATCACCGCTTTTGTATCGCTTAAAGATACAACGTTTCTTTCAACGATACATTAGACGGGCAAGCAGCCGGGATCAAGCCAGGAGCCGGAAGATGAATATCGCGTCCTTCATGGAACGGGCGGGCAAGGCCTATGCCGACAGCCCCGCGGTCGCTGTCGGGCGAACCCCGTGGCTGACTTACGGCGAACTGGCCCGGCGCGTCGCGGCTCTGGCCGGCGGGTTGCGGCAGCTGCACGCGATCGGCCCCGGCGCGCGCATCGCGATCTTCTCGCACAATTGCCCGGAATATCTCGAAACGCTCTACGCCATCTGGCATGCGGGTGCGATCGCGGTGCCGATCAATGCCAAGCTCCACGCCAAGGAAGCCGCCTATATTCTGCAGCATAGCGGCACATCCTTATGCTTCGTCGCACCCAAAAGCATCGCCGACCTCGCCCCGGTGGCCGGCGAAGCAACGCTCGTCGCGATCGGCAGCGAAGACTATCGCGCGCTGCTCGCCACGCCCGCTGTGGCGATGGCCGAGGCCGAGCGCGATGCGCCGGCGTGGATCTTCTACACCAGCGGCACCACCGGCCGCCCCAAGGGTGCGACGCTCAGCCACGCCAATCTGCTTGCGATGAGCCTGTGCTATTTCGCCGATGTCGATAGCGTCGGCCCGTGGCCCGCTGTGCTCCACGCCGCGCCGATGAGCCACGGTTCGGGGCTTTATGCCCTACCCTATGTCATGCAGGCCGGCTGCCATGTGATCCCCGAAAGCGGCGGTTTCGACGTCGACGAAGTCTATGTGCTGATCGCCGCCTGGCCCGGCCTCGCCTTTTTCGCCGCGCCGACGATGGTCAAGCGGCTGGTCGACGACCCTACACCGCGCGATACGACCAATCTCAAGGCGATCGTCTATGGCGGCGGCCCGATGTATCAGGCCGATTGCCTTGCCGCGCTGGCGCGCTTCGGCGGCAAGATGACCCAGCTTTACGGTCAGGGCGAAACCCCGATGACGATCACCGCGCTCAACGCGCGCCAGCATGACGCGCGCGATCATCCGCGCTGGCGCGAGCGGCTGCAATCGGTCGGCATCGCGCAAAGCGCGGTGGCGGTGCGGGTGGTCGACGAGGACGGTGCAGACGTGCCGCCCGGCACGACCGGCGAGATCGTCGTGCGCGGCGACACGGTGATGCTCGGCTATTGGAACGACCCGCAGGCGACCGCGGCCGCGATCCGCGACGGCTGGCTATGGACCGGCGATCACGGCGCGTTCGACGACGACGGCTTCCTGACGCTCAAGGATCGCTCAAAGGACGTGATCATCTCTGGCGGCACCAACATCTATCCGCGCGAGATCGAGGAAGTGCTACTGCAGCATGACGCGGTCGCCGAGGTCGCGGTGATCGCGCGCGCCGATGCCGAATGGGGCGAAGCGGTCGTCGCTTATATCGTCGCGCAGGACGATGCGCCGATCGACACCGCGGCGCTCGATGCCTTCTGCGTCGCGCATATCGCGCGGTTCAAGAAGCCGCGGCATTACCGCTTCGTCCCCAGCCTGCCCAAGAACAGCTATGGCAAGGTGCTCAAACGCGAATTGCGCACGCGCGAAGCCGCCGTGGACTGACGCCCGCGGATCGAGCGGCGCCAAGCAGGCGTGCATCTCAAGGCAAGACCCGCGCGCGCC
>JAFKLV010000028.1 GCA_017304125.1 Sphingomonadales bacterium | reverse complement strand
GGCGATATCGCCCTTGGCGCCCGGCTGGTGCCGCAGCGTGAACAGCGCGATCAGCGCCTGCGTCACGCGCGGCGCGCGCGCCAGCGCATCGACCACGGTGGCGAGGCCGTAGCTGACCCCCGCCTGACGCAGATAGCGGAACCACGCGCGCAGCAGCACGACCGACCCCGGCGACAGCCCGACATCGAGCATCAGCCGATTGAAGCCGTCATTCTCCGCCTCGCCCTTGAGCACCGCGGCGATCGCGCCTTCCAGCACTTCCTTGGCGATCGCATCGGTCGCGCCGGTCGTATCGAGCGAGAAATCGTGGATGTGGCTGTCGCTCTCCTCGCGCAGCCGCGTCGGCATCTCGCCGATCACGCGGAAGCCGAAATTCTCCAGCACCGGGACCGCATCGGACAAAGCGAGCGGGCCGCCCGCCTTGTAGATCTTGAGCCGCCGCTCGGCGCCCGCCTCGGCCGGGTAGAGCAGCACCTGACGATCGGCCGGGCCGTCCAGTTCGGCCAGCCGCAGCACGTCGTCGGCGGCCTCTTCCGCAGTGCTCCCGGTGCGATAGTTGAGCGGGAATGCCGCCGCCCAGCGCAGCGCGAGCCGCGCGGCGCGCGGCGCCGGCACCTGCTCGACCAGCGCGGCCTCGACATCGCGCACCCAGCCGCGCACCATCTTCTCGAGCTGCGCGTCGAGCGGCTCGGAATCGGGCATCTTGCCCGAAGCGCGCAGATCGACGGTGTAGCGGATCAGCGCGGTGTTGCCGTCCTCCATCGCCACCGTCCAGTTGAGGATCGAGCCCCCGGCAGCCTCGGAGATCATGTCGCCGATCGCCAGCCGGCGCGCGGTGGTCAGTTCGTCGCGCGGCAGCCAGACGAAGCCAACCAGCTGCCGCCCGAGCGGCGAGGCGACCAGCACCAGCTTGGGGCGGGGGCGATCGGCGATGCTCATCGCGGTGAGCGTGAGCCGCTCGATCGAATCGGCGTCGAACGCGATCACCAGATCGTGCGGCAGCGTGCCCATCGCATGCGCCAGCGCCTTGCCGGTATGCCCGGCCGGATCGAACCCCAATTTGGCTTCGAGATCGGCGAGCCGCTGGCGCAGCACCGGCACGGCGCGCGGCGGCGCGGTGAGCGCGGCGCTGGTCCACAGCCCGGCGTGGAGCGACAGCCCGACGCATTTGCCGCCCTCGACGATCGGCACCAGGATCACGTCGATCGGCACGCGGCGGTGGACCGGCGAGATCAGGCTCGATTTGAGCATGAGCGGCGCCTCGCCGCCCTTGGCAAACCACGCCAGCGCCAGTTCGCGCGAGCGATCGGCGAGCAGCGGCACCTTGTGACGGTTGCGCGCGATACCCAGCGTCGCGTCGGTCTTGCGGCCATCGGCATACCAGCGCTCGTGGCCGAGCAAGGTGAAATGCCGATCGAGGAACCAGCGCATCAGCGCCGCGCCCTCGCTCGATCCGCCGGTATCCTCGACCGCGCCGGCGTCCGCCGCCAGCGTCGCCTGCATCTGGCGCCAGTCGGCCACCGCGACGCGCACATCGGCCAGCGCCTCTTCGAGATCGGCGGTCAGGTCGCGACGCTCGCGCGCGTCGGCGCGCTGCATCTCGATATAGATCATCGATTCGCGCGCGCCCTCGCCGTCGGACACGCCCTTGATCACGCCGTCGGCGCCGCGGGTGACCGAGATCACCGGGTGGATGATACGATCGATCGCGATATCGTGCGCGACGATTGCCGCCGCGATCGAATCGACCAGGAACGGCATGTCGTCGTTGACGATCGCCAGCCGCTGGCGGCGCGCGCCGGCGTCGCCGGGGAGCTGTTCGAGCGCGATCGCTACGGTCGCAGGGGGCCGCCGCTCGGCGGTCGCGGCAAGGAAGGCGGCGGCCTCCGCTTGTTCGTCCGGACCGAAGCCCTGAAGCTCACCGGGCAATGCACGATTGGTGAGGCGGGCGGCGAGCGCTTCTGACAGCGCCTTGAGCGATGCTTTCGACATGGGCGGCAGCTATGCGCCCACCGGCCGCGCGGCTCAAGACTTGTGACTTTTGCAACAATTTGCGATGCTGGGGAGCGGGCTTCCGCCAACCTCTCGAAATCGCAATATTGTGACCTAAATCCGGCGCGCGCCGGCAAGTTTCAGTCGAGCGCGGCGAGCGCGCGGCTGGCCAGCCGCG
>JAFKLV010000027.1 GCA_017304125.1 Sphingomonadales bacterium | reverse complement strand
AGACACGGCTTCCTCTGGGTTTGATCTGGCAATGCCCGCAAATCACCCTCCCGTCATTCCCGCGCAGGCGGGAATCCATTGACGCTGAGGGTGCGATTCTATCGGCAGACCTGCGCGAATGGATTCCCGCCTTCGCGGGAATGACGAACGAGGAGGAAAAATCCTCAATTGCGTGGCGGTTGCCGACGGTAGCTCAGCGCTTCGGCGATATGACCGCGCCCGACCGTCTCCGCCCCTGCCAGATCGGCAATCGTCCGCGCGACCCGCAACACGCGGGTATAGCCACGCGCCGAAAGCCGCATCGCCTCCGCCGCCTGCGCCAGCAACGCGCGGCCGGCCTCATCCGGCGTCGCGCTGCGATCGAGCACCGGCCCATCCGCTTCGGCGTTGGTCCGCACTGTCTCCCCCCGATAGCGCGCGGTCTACACTGCGCGCGCCGCTGCCACCCGCACCGCCACATCCGCCGAATTCTCCGCCGGTGCCGGCGAGACGAGATCGACCGCCGACAGCGCTGTCACTTCGACATGCAAATCGATCCGGTCGAGCAGCGGCCCCGATACCTTGGCCTGATAGTCCGCGGCGCATTTCGGCGCGCGGGCGCAGGCGAGGCTGGCGTCGCCGAGATGCCCGCAACGGCACGGGTTCATCGCCGCGACGAGCTGGACCCGCGCGGGAAAGGTCACATGCGCATTGGCGCGCGCCACGCTCACCGTCCCCGATTCGAGCGGCTGGCGCAGCGAATCGAGCACCGCGCGCTGGAACTCCGGCAGTTCGTCGAGAAACAGCACGCCGAGATGCGCGAGGCTGACCTCGCCCGGCTTGACCCTGAGCCCGCCGCCGGTCAGCGCCGCCATCGAGGCGCTATGATGCGGCGCGCGAAACGGCCGCGCCCGCGTCAGCCGCCCGCCGCTCAACGTCCCGGCGACCGATTGCACCATGCTCACCTCCAGCGCCTCGCCCGCGTCGAGCGGCGGCAGGATACCGGGCAGGCACGCCGCCATCAGCGATTTGCCCGCCCCCGGCGGCCCGACGAACAGCAGATTGTGCCCGCCAGCCGCCGCGATCTCCAGCGCGCGCCGCGCGACCTCCTGCCCCTTCACCTGCGCCAGATCGGGGCCGCGCTGCGCCTCCTCCACCTCGCCGGGCCGCGGAGCGGCGAGCAATTGCCGCCCTTTCAGATGATTGATCAGCGCGATCAGATCGGGCGCGGCAACCACCTCGATCGATCCACTCCACGCCGCTTCGGCACCCTGCGCCGCCGGGCAGATCAGCCCCCGCCCCGTCTCCGCCGCGTGCAGCGCCGCCAGCAACACCCCCGGCGACGGCGCGAGCCGCCCGTCGAGCGCCAGCTCGCCGACCACGACATAATCGGCCAGCGCCTCGGCGTCGACCACCCCCATCGTCGCGAGCAGCCCCAGCGCGACCGGCAGATCGAAATGCGATCCTTCCTTGGGCAGATCGGCCGGCGACAGATTCACCGCGATCCGTTTGGGCGGCAGCGCCAGCCCCATTGCGGCGATCGCCCCGCGCACCCGCTCGCGGCTTTCCGCCACCGCTTTGTCCGCCAGCCCGACGAGATTGAAGGCGGGAAGCCCCGGAATGAGCTGCACCTGCACCTCCACCCCGCGCGCCTCGAGCCCGAGATACGCCACCGTCGCGACGATTGCTGCCATGCCACTCCCCTCAGCGATCATTCATACTGCCGCCTTCACGAACCGAAACCACCCTTTCCTCGCCTTGCGATCCTGAACGAGCTGTCCCAAATGCTCCCTATGTCTCAGCGTCACCCGGTCTCCCGCATCATCCAGCTGACGCTCGGCGTGCTGCTGCTGATCGGGGCGGCGGTGATGGGGCCGCTGCCGGGGCCGGGCGGAATCTTTCTGTTCGCGGGCGGGATGGTGCTGATTCTGCGCAATTCGCGCTGGGCGCAGGTGCGCTGGGCGCGACTCAAGCGCCGCTGGCCGCGCGTCGGGCATCTCGTCGACCGCACGATGCGCCGCCGCAGCGCGCTGCGCCGCCACGCCCGCGCGAAGAGTCGCGCAAATGATAACGATAAAGACCAAAGCCGCGCGGAACGACAGGCGCACTTGCGTTGACTTGCCCCGGCCATTGGCCTATGCGGCGCACCGTTCGGGCCGTCCTTACGTGACGGCCTTTAGCTTTTCAGATTCGGGAATGAGCGATGA
>JAFKLV010000376.1 GCA_017304125.1 Sphingomonadales bacterium | reverse complement strand
CGTCACGCCCGGCGCCGTCAGCCGACAGGTCATGGTCCTGGAGGAATTCCTGGGAGCCCGGTTGTTCGAGCGGGTCAACCGCGAAGTGCGCCTGACCGCCGTCGGCCGACGCTACCTGGACGACCTGAACGACGTGTTCGACAGCATAGGCGAGGCCACCCAGCGCGCCATGCAGGGAGTGCGCGACAAACCGCTGCACATCTGGTGTCCGATGACCTTCGCGATGCGCTGGCTGGTACCGCGCCTGCCCGCGTTCCACGCCGCCCGGGCGCCGCTGCGTCATCACGCTGTACCTGAGCTCATCGCGTTGCCTTCGGCTCTGCCTCCGCCGGACGCCCCGGCGTGCCCCGCTATGCCGCGTGGATCGCCTGCCGTCGATGATCCTGCGATGGCTCCGCCGCCGCCGCCCCGGAAATCCGCCGCGCATCGCTCATCGCACCCGGCGCAGGATGACGAGCGCGGCGCGCTGCAGCCGGTGACAGAATTGCGAGGCGCGCAGCCACGTCCGGCGCGAGATCGCGCCGTGGCGCGCCAGCATCGCGGCGGTGGCGAGCAGGCGGGTGGCGATGACGCTGAGCAGCCAGGCGAGCATCCGTCCCAGTCGCTCGCGCCACGACGGCCCCGGCGGCCGGGAGGTGCCGCGGTGCGTGCCCGAGCCACCACTGTGCCGACGCCCGCCGTGCGGTGCGGTTTCGCGGAACGCCAGCGCGGCGCGGTATCGCCGGCTCAGAACCATTGCCCGAACCGCCGGATGTAGAGCGTCTTCATCGACTGGGCGACGATGCAATAGCCGAGCAGGATCGCGACCAGCCACGGGAAATAATGCCACGGCAACGGCTGCAGCCCGACCATCGCGCCGAATGCCGAGAAGGGAATGAACACGCCGAGCGTGCAGATCAGCGCGGTCATCACCAACACCGGCAGCGCCGCGACGCTCTGGAAGAACGGGATGCGCTGGGTGCGCAGCATGTGGACGACCAGCGTCTGCGACAGCAGCCCCTCGACGAACCAGCCCGACTGGAACAGCGACTGATGCGCCGGGGTATTGGCGCCGAACACGAACCACAGAAGCGCGAAGGTCGCGACGTCGAAGATCGACGAGGTCGGCCCGATCCACACCATGAACCGCCCGATGTTGCGCGCATCCCATTTGCGCGGGCGCTTCAGAAATTCGCGGTCCATCCGGTCCCACGGCAGCGCGAGCTGCGATACGTCGTACATCAGATTCTGGATCAGCAGCTGGATCGCCAGCATCGGCAGGAACGGGATGAACGCGCTGGCGATCAGCACCGAGAAGACGTTCCCGAAATTCGAGCTGGCGGTCATGTTGAGATATTTGATGATGTTGCCGAAGGTCTCGCGGCCTTTGAGCACGCCTTCCTCAAGCACCATCAGGCTTTTTTCGAGCAGGATGATATCGGCCGATTCCTTGGCGATATCGGTGCCGCTGTCGACCGAGATGCCGACATCGGCGTCGCGCAATGCGGGCGCGTCGTTGATCCCGTCGCCGAGGAAGCCGACGGTATGGCCATTGGCCTGCAACGCCTTCAGCACGCGCGATTTCTGCAAGGGGGTAAGCTTGGCGAAGATCGTCCGTTCGTCGACCAAAGCGCGCAGCCGCGCATCGTCGAGCGTCTCGATCTCGCGCCCGAGCAGCGGCAGCCCCGGCTCGAGCCCGACCTCGCGGCAGATCCGCGCGGTGACCACCTCATTGTCGCCGGTCAGCACCTTCACCGATACGCCATGCTCGGCGAGCGCGGCGAGCGCGGGTGCGGCGCTCTCCTTCGGCGGATCGAGGAAAGTCAGGAAGCCCTCGACGATCAGGTCGCGCTCGTCGGCGATCCCGTACAGCGGCTTGCGCTCATCATCCGCCGCCTCGCGCGTCGCCAGCACCAGCACGCGAAAGCCCTCGGCATTCATCGCGCGGGCGCGGGCGATCAACGTCCCGCGCTCCTCGTCGCCCAGCGGACGCACCAGATCGCCGTCGCGAATGGCGTGCGAAATGCCGAGCATTTCCTCCACCGCGCCCTTGCACACGATCAGATGGCGCTGGTCGGCATCCTCGACCACCACCGAGAGCCGGCGGCGGACGAAATCGAACGGCAGCTCGTCGACCTTGCGATAATTGGCCACCGCGCCGATCACCTCGGGCAATTCGCTGGCGAAGCGGATCACCGCCTGATCCATCAGATTGCGCACCCCGCTCTGGTGGTGGCTGTTGATCCAGGCGTAGCGCAGCACCCGATCGTCGCGCTCGCCGTGGATATCGAGATGCTGTTCGAGGATGATGCGATCCTGCGTCAGCGTGCCGGTCTTGTCGGTGCACAAGACGTCCATCGCGCCGAAATTCTGGATCGCGTTGAGCCGCTTCACCACCACCTTGCGCCGCGCCATCGCCACCGCGCCCTTGGCGAGGTTCGACGAGACGATCATCGGCAGCATCTCGGGGGTGAGCCCCACCGCGACGGCGAGCGCGAACAGGAAGGCGTTGGTCCAGTCGCCCTTGGTAAAGCCGTTGATGAGCAGCACGATCGGCACCATCACCAGCATGAAGCGGATCAGCAGCCAGCTGACCGAATTGACCCCGCGATCGAACGCGGTTTCGGCGCGCGAGCCGACGATCGCCTTGGCGAGCGAGCCGAAATAGGTCCGCGCGCCGGTCGCCACGACCACCGCGGTGGCGGTGCCGCTGACGACGTTGGTGCCCATGAAGCAGATCGTCGGCAGATCGAGCGCATCGGCATCGTCATTGGCCGCGGCATCGGCCGATTTGCCCGCCACCGCGCCCAATGTGTCGTATTTCTCGACCGGTAGCGCCTCGCCGGTCAGCGCCGCCTGGCTGACGAACAGGTCGCGCGATTCGAGCAGCCGCACGTCGGCCGGGATCATGTCGCCGGCCGAAAGCTGGACGATATCGCCGACGACGATCTCGGCCATCGGGATTTCGCGCGCGATCGCCGCCTCGCTGTCGTCGGCGCGGCGGCGCACCGTGGCGGTGGTGCGCACCATTGCCTTCAGCGCGTCGGCCGCCTTGCCCGAGCGATATTCCTGCCAGAAGCGCAGCAGCGCGCTCAGCGCGACCAACGACAGGATGATGACGACCCCGGAATAATCGCCCGCCTCGCCGTGGCGCAGCGGGATGACGATATCGGTCACCGCCGAGATCGCGGCGAGCGTCAGCAGCACCGCGATGAACGGATTGGCGAAGGCGTGGAGCAATTGGAGCAGCGCGGGCGGGCGATGATCGTGCGCGACCTCGTTGAGCCCGTCCTTCGCCAGCCGCGCGGCCGCCTCCGCCTCGACCAGCCCGCCGCCGCTCGCGCGGAAATTGGCCAGCGTGGTCTCGACGCTGTTGCGCGCCTCGCGGATCGCCCGCATCGAAAGCTTGCGATCGCGCGGGCGCGCGGCGGCGCCCGGCACGACCCTGGTCATCAGGTTCATGTCGATCTTTCCGAATCTGCGCGACGGCAAAGCCACAATCAGCGCGCCGCGCGGCGCCGGACCGCGCCCATCCGCGCGACGAACCGCGGGTGGACCGGCACATCCTGATCGCCCGGCTCGGCCGCGCTGACGGTCCAGCGGCAGGCAAGCCGGCCGGTTTCCTTGTCGACATACCAGCAGAGCACCGGCGCGCGGCGCGGGGCCCGGGTATCACGCACCGCCGTCGGGGCGAGACGGGCAGGGAGCACGCAGACGCGTGCATTCTTCAAATTGGTCATGTTGCACCTCGCTGCAGCGCCGCTGCGCCGTCAGCGAGGAACCGGAACGGTCAGCCTCGGCCCGACGGCGACAGCGGCGCGGATTTTCGACTATCGTCGCATGGCATGGTCATTGGCTCCGAAAGCAGCCACGCGCCGGCAAGGCGTGAAGCTGCTGCCATTGTTCTAGATCGCCGGGCGGAATCCGGCATCTATACGTGCGTTGCGGAGGCCATATTTTCGCATCGGCCGGATATACCAAAGTATATCCGGCACGCTGGCCTTGGCCGGTACCTGGATCGCAATCCCGATCGTGAATCCGTCGGCGGTCGACGGCGGGACAAAAATCATGTTGACCGCGCCGCGCCGGCGATATCAACGCGACGTCCCAGCTCCGTTGCGGGTGCCTTCATATGACAGACAAAGTTTCCGACATGCGGGTGGTTGCCGAGGGGCTGGCGTTCCCGGAGGGGCCGATCGCGATGCCCGACGGCTCGGTCCTGCTGGTCGAGATCAAGCGCGGCACGCTGACCCGCGTCGATCACAACGGGGTGACGAGCGTGGTTGCCGAGCTGGGCGGTGGCCCCAATGGCGCCGCGCTCGGGCCGGATGGCGCGGTCTATGTGTGCAACAATGGCGGGTTCAACTGGCATGAGATCGCCGGTGCGCTGATCCCCGACGGCACCCCCGACGATTATACCGGCGGCGCGATCCAGCGGGTCGATCTCGCGACCGGCGCCGTCACCACTTTATACACCGAATGCGACGGCCGGCCGCTGCGCGGCCCCAATGATCTGGTGTTCGATGGCCAAGGCGGTTTCTGGTTTACCGATCACGGCAAATCGGATGCGCACGGCACCGATCATGGCGCGGTGCTTTACGCGCTGGCCGATGGATCGCGGATCACGCGCGTGCTCGATCGTCTGCACGGGCCGAACGGCATCGGGCTGTCGCCGGATGGCGATACGCTCTACTGGGCCGAGACCCCGACCAGCCGCTTATGGTCGCGGCGGATCGTGGCGCCGGGCGAACTGGCGCCGCCGGCCAATCCGTTGATGCCGGGCGAACTCGTGCTGGCGATGCCGGACTATCGCCTGTTCGACAGCCTGAAGGTGGAGGCCGATGGCCGCATCTGCATCGGGACGCTGGTGGAGGGCGGGATCACCATCGCGCGCGCCGGCGCGGCTTTCGAGTTCGTCGCTTTCCCCGAAGTCGCGATCACCAACCTCGCATTCGGCGGGGCCGATCATCGCGACGTCTGGGCGACCGCGTCGAGTTCGGGCCGGCTCTATCGGCTGCGCTGGCCGCGCGCCGGCCTGCCGCTGGCGCATCAGTAAAGCGCGTCGCGGATTGCGCGGCCTAGACCCGCAATCCCGACGCCGCGTGCATCGCATCGCCGAACAGGTTCGACCATTGCTCCGGGGTCAGCGGCACCTTGCGCCCTTTGAGCAGTGACGGATTCTGGATCGCAGTGCCCGCCTGCACCCCGGCGCGCGCGCCGACCGTCTCGAACCATGCGCCGAGCGCGGGATAATCGGCGAGCGGAATATCGATCACCGCGATCGCGCGCACCCACGGCCAGCACGCCATGTCCACGATCGAATATTCGCTGCCGCCGACATAGCGCGTTTCGGCGAGCCGATCGTCGAGCACGGTCAGCAGCCGCCGCGCTTCCCGCCCGTAGCGATTGAGCGCGTAATCGATATCCTCGGGGGCGTAGCGATAGAAATGATGCGCCTGGCCGTGCATTGGGCCGAGCCCGGCCATCTGCCACATCAGCCACTCGATCACCTCGCCCCGCGCGCGCGGCGCCGACAGCGGGGGAAGGAACCGCCCGACCTTGTCGGCGAGGTAAATCAGGATCGCGCCCGATTCCATCATCGTCAGCGGCGGGCCGCCGTCCGCGGGGGCGTGATCGACGATCGCGGGCAGGCGGCCGTTGGGCGAAATACGGCGAAATTCCGGGGTCAGATGGTCGCCGGCGAGCATGTCGTAGCGAATCAGCCGATGCTCGATTTCCGCTTCTTCCAGCAGGATGGAAACCTTCTGCCCATTGGGGGTCGGCACATAGTGCAGGTCGATCACATCTCTCTCCTAACGCGGGCAAAAATGCGGGGCACTATGGCGTATTGTCAACTGGATTGACCGTTTTCACTCACGAGAAACGTCCACAAATTTGACAAACTCGTTAGAATACGTAGCTTCTCGGCATCGCCGGCGGAGACCGGGGAAATCACAGGGGAGGATGATCATGCGGGTTCGTGGTCTCGGCGTCGGCGCGTCGCTGCTGGCGCTGGCTTTTTCCGGTAACGCATTGGCGCAAAACACTTCGTCGACAGGTGACGCGGCGGCGGCCGGGGTGGGCAATGCCAATCAGGTGGCGGATGTCATCGTCACCGCGCAACGCCGCGAACAGAATCTGCAGGAGGTGCCGGCCTCGGTCACTGCGTTCGATTCAAGCAATCTGCAGGCGCAGGCGGTGCAGAATCTGACCGACCTCAATTCCAAGGTACCCAATGTCGTGCTCGCGCCGGTCGGCGCCTATCCTTATGCCAGCGCCTTCTTCATCCGCGGGCTGGGTTTTGCCGATGTCGAATCCACCTTCGAGCCGGCGGTCGGGGTCGAGATGAACGGCGTTTATCTCGCGCGCAACAGCGGCGCGCTGCAGGATTTCTTCGATATCGATTCGGTCGAGATCCTGCGCGGCCCGCAGGGCACGCTTTATGGCCGCAACACGATCGGCGGGGTCGTCAGCGTGCGCACCAAGCGCCCGGGGGATACGTTCGGCGGCGAGGTGCTGGCGACCTTCGGCGATCGTGGTCGCGCCGAGGCGCGCGTCGCGATCGAAAGCCCGCTGAACGATATTTTCGCGGTGCGTGCGTCGATGATGTACAAGAATTATAACGGCTATAATTACGACGCCACGACCGGGAAAAAAGTCGGCAACAACGAAGTCTGGTCGGGCCGCGTCACCCTGGTCGCCAAGCCGACCGACAATCTCGAAGCGACATTGATCGGCGATTTCGATCGCGAGCGCGGATCGGGTGCCGCCTTCCGCAACGCTTCGCAGCCTGGGAATGTCTATTATAACTTCAGCCCCGATACCGGGACGCCGACGCCGGTGGTGCCGGCGGGCAATTCCGATCCGCGCAATCCCTATGTGGTCTATGGCAATACGCCCCTGTTCGCGAACCTCGACACCTGGGGGCTGACCTTCGACGTCGAATATAATCTGGGCGGGGCGAAGCTGACCGCGATCACCGGCTATCGCGAATTCAAGGATCGCGTGCAGAGCGACTATGATGCGAGTGCGCTCAACTTCTTCGCGGCGCTGCGCGATCAGCGGCATGAGCAGTTCAGTCAGGAAGTGCGCATCGCCTCGAGCGGCAAGAACAAGCTCGATTATGTGCTCGGTGCCTATTTCATGCATCAATCCTATAACATCACCAACACGCAGAGCGGGATCATCTATGGCGGGCTGAGCGTGCCGCAGATCGCCAGCCAGTCGAACAGCGCCTATGCCGCATTCGGCCAGCTCGACTATCATGTCACCGACGCGCTGACGCTCACCGCTGGCGGGCGCTACAGCTACGAAACCAAGCGCTTCACTAATCAGCCGCTATTCTATCCGACCTCGATGACCTATAATGACAATTGGGGCAATTTCTCGCCCAAGCTGGGGGTCAGCTATCAGCTCGATCCCAATGTGCTGGCCTATTTCACCTGGTCGAAGGGGTTCCGCAGCGGCGGCTTCAATGGTCGCGCGGCGAGCTTTACGTCGGCCGGCCCCTACAATGCCGAAACGGTGTCGAGTTTCGAGGGCGGGCTCAAGACCGAATTGTTCGACAAGCGCGTGCGCTTCAACCTCGCCGGTTTCTCCTCCACCTACAGCAATATGCAGGTCGGCACCCAGGGGCTGACCGAGGCGGGGGTGTATGAATCGATCGTCACCAATGCCGCGAAGGCGCGGATCGACGGCGTTGAGGCGGAAGTGCAATGGGTGCTCGGGGGCGGGTTCCGGCTCAACGCCAATGGCTCGTGGCTGCACGCGCGCTACATCGATAATTTCACCGATCTCACCAGCGACGGGATCAACAATCCGACCGACAATAAGGATCTGCCGCTGGCCTATGCCCCGAAATGGTCGGGCAGCGCGGGCGTGTTCTACGATCACCAGATTTCGTTCGGCCGGCTGAGCGGATCGGTCAACGCGGTCTATATGGACGATATCTACACGTCGTCCGGGGTGATCAACCGCACCAGCAATGTGCAGGTGCGCCCGGCCAATGTGCTGGTCGATGCGACGCTCGGGGTGCAGGCGGATAGCGGTTGGCGGATCGGGGTGTGGGTGAAGAATGCCCTCGACAAGACGGTGATCAACAACACTTTCGGCCTCGGCCCGCTCGGTTTCCTGCGGATCTATTCGCCGCCGCGCACCTTCGGCGTTGATCTGGGCTATAAATTCTGATGCACGGATCGCTGGACGAGGCGATCGACGCCAATGCGGCCGGCGCGGCGATGCCGCTGCCGACCGCGCGGGAGCGGCGGCGCGCGCTGGGGTTGCTGCTGGCGGTGTCGACCGTCGCGTTCATCGATCGCACGATCCTCAATACCACCGGCCAGGCGATCAAGACCGATCTGAAGCTCAGCGATTTCCAGCTCGGGCTGCTCGGCGGCGCGGCGTTCGCGCTGCTCTACGGCTTGCTCGGCATCCCGGTCGCGCGGCTGGCCGAGCGCTACAATCGCGTGCGGATCATCGTGATCGCGATGACCGCATGGTCGGCGATGACCGCTTTGTGCGGCGTTGCGAGCGGCTTCACCGGGTTGCTGCTCGCCCGGATCGGCGTGGGGGTGGGCGAGGCGGGGGCGGGGCCGCCCTCGCAATCGTTGATCGCCGATTATTTTCCGCCGGACCGCCGCGCATCGGCGTTCGGCGTGCTCGGCCTCGCAACCCCGATCGGCATCATTCTCGGGGCGATTGGCGGGGCGCTGATAGCCGAACATTTCGGCTGGCGCGCGGCCTTCTTGCTCGTCGGGCTGCCCGGGCTGCTGCTCGCCGCGATCGTGTGGTTCGCCTTGCCCGAACCGCCGCGCGGGTTGAGCGACGGCCGGCTCGCCAGCGCGGAAGCGCCGCCGTTCGGCGCGGTGCTGCGGCGGCTGGCGGGGAGCCGGGCGTTCCGCAACCTCGTCAGCGCGGGGACCGTGGTGAGCTTCGTCGGCGCATCGGGAATGACCTTCGCGCATCCGTTCTTCGTGCGTAGTTTTCCGGTGGGCTATACCGAGGCGGCACTGGCCTTCGCGCTGATCAACAGCGTGTCGCTGGCCGGCGGCTATCTGCTCGGCGGGATGCTCACCGATCGGCTCGGGCGGCGCGACGTGCGCTGGTACGGCTGGGTGCCGGCGGTGTGCATGGTGCTGACGGCGGTGACCTATTTGATCGGCTTTTCACAGCACACATGGTTGTGGACGATCGTGTTGCTGGTGCCGCCGGGGCTGTTCGCGGGGGTCTATTTCGGGCCGACCTATGCGATCACGCACAATCTGGTCGAGCCGCGGATGCGCGCCTCCGCCACCGCGATCCTGACGATCACGATCAGCATGATCGGGATGACCTTGGGGCCGATGGTGACCGGCTGGCTGAGCGACATTTTTGCCGCGCGCGCGTTCGCCGGCGATTATGCCGCGGCGTGCGGCGATGCCAGCACATTGCCCGCCTGTGTCGCCGCCTCCGCCGCCGGGTTGCGCACCGCTCTGGTGACGGTGTGCTCGCTGTTCGTGATCGCCGCGTTCAATTTCCTGCGCACCGCGGCGAGCCTGCCGCGCGAGCTGGCGCATATGGGTTTGGGGAACGAAGCCAGCTCCGATTAGGGCGCGATCTTCAGCGTGATCGGTTCGCCCCATTCGGCCGAGAGCGCGCTGCGCAGCGTGTCGATCTGGCGTTTGCCGATGCGCTTCTCCAGCTCGACGGCGAGGCGCGCGACGATCTGATCGGCGTCATGCTTCATCGCCTTGCCCTTGTCGGTCAGCGCCACCGCCTTGACGCGCCGGTCGTCGGGATCGGGCGCCAGGGTGAAGAAGCCGGCCTCCACCAGACTGCCGATCGTCGAATGCACCGCCTGCCGCGACAGCCGCAGCGACCGGGCGATGTCGGCCGGGCGGGTTTCGCCGGCGAGGACGTGGAGGATCACCATCGATTCCGGACGCGTCACCGGCGCCCAGCCGCTCGCCTTGAGGCTGCGCTGCAGCCCCTCGTCGAACCATTCGAAGGCGCGGAACAACGGATTGATCAGAAAGGACGGCGCTTGCAAATCATGATCCCCGCTGGGCCAGCATTCTCCTGTCTTTGGCTCGCCCGCGGGGATGAATCAACAAGGCGCGGAATGTCGCGCGCGGCGCGCGTCACAGTGCCGGTAGCGCCTGCTGCGCGATGCCCCAGTCGCTGAGATCGCGGCTGCCGGCGCGCTCGATCAGCCGCGCGGCATCCGCGATCGTGAACGGCCGCGCGTCGCCCAGCGCCTCCAGCTCGCCCCAGGTGATCGGCGCGGCGACCGTCGCGGCATCGCGCGCGCGGACCGAATAGGGCAATACCGCGGTCGCCCCGCGCTCGTTGCGCAGCCAGTCAAGAAAGATGCGGTCATGCCGCTCCGCCTTGCGCATATTGGCGGTGAAGCGCTTGGGGTGGGCCTCGGCGACGGCGCGGGCGAAGCGGCTCGCGAAATCCTTCACCGCGGGCCAGTCGGCGCTGGCGTCGAGCGGGACGACGACATGCACCCCCTTGCCGCCGGTCGCCATCGCGAAGCTTGCCAGCCCCATTTCGCCAAGCAGATCGCGCAATTGCACCGCGCCGCGCCGCACCTCGGCGAAATCCAGCCCCTCTTCGGGATCGAGGTCGAAGATCATCCGGTCGGGATGCTCGACATCGTGCGCACGGGCGCCCCAGCCGTGAAATTCGATCGTGTTCATCTGGACGCAGGTGAGCAGCCCGGTGCCGGTGTTGACGACCAGATAATCCTCGACCCCGCCCTTCTTCTCGCGGATCGCGACATGATCGATCGCATCGCCGAACGCACCGGAATCATGCTTCTGGAAGAAGCATTGTTTGCCACGCCCCTGCGGGCAGCGCACCAGGCTGACCGGCCGATCGGCGAGCCAGTGCAGCATCGGCTCGGCAAGCTGCGCGTAATAAGCCGCAAGCTCGCCTTTGGTCGTGCCGCTTTTGGGAAAGATCACCCGGTCGGGGTGGGTGATGGTGATGCCGAACGGGGCGGTATCGGGCGGGCTGTCGGCGGGCATGGCGGGGGTTTCCGGGACGATTTCCTGCGCTTCCTTGTCCTCGCGCAGCCCGATGAAGCTGGCGTGGCGGACGACATGATCGGCGGTGAATTCGGCGAACGCCACTTCGGCGACGAGCTGCGGTTCGACCCAGCGCACCCCGCGCGCCGCGGCGCGTGGCACCTCGGCGGGGGCGGTCTTGCGCGCGAGCGGTTTCAGTCGGGCGAGCAGCATGTCGCGCGTCTCGGCGTCGAAACCGGTACCGACGCGTCCCGCGTAGCGTAATGTGCCGCCGTCATAGAGGCCGAGTGCGAGGCTGCGCAGGTCACGCCCGGGGCGGTCGCTGGCGATATGGCCGATGATGACGAATTCCTGCCGCCGCGTGCATTTCGTTTTGAGCCAGTCGCGCGTGCGGGTGCCGCGATAGCGCGCATCGGCGCGTTTCGAGACGACGCCTTCATAGCCCTTGCGGCACAATTGCGCGAACAGCGTCTCGCCGCCGGCGGTGAGATGTTCGGCATAATGGATCGGCGTCTTGGCCCCCTTTAGCAGCGTCGCGAGCCGTTCCTTGCGCGCTGCATTGCCGAGCTGGGTGAGATCCTCGCCATCCTGTTCGAGCAGGTCGAAGGCGAAATAGTGCAATTCGCCGCCGTCCTTCAGCGCGGCCTGCAGCGCCGAGAAGCTCGGCCGCCCCTCGCGGTCGAGCGCAACCATTTCGCCGTCGATCAGCGCGGGGCCGATGCCCATTTCGGCAAAGGCGGCGACGATCGGCGCGAAGCGATCCGACCAGTCGAGCCCGTGGCGGGTAAAGGCGCGCGCCTCTCCGCCGGCGACCGCGATCAGCGCGCGATAGCCGTCATATTTGACCTCGTGGAGCCAGCCCGCGCCGGTCGGGACATGATCGACCAGGGTGGCGAACTGGACGTCGCGAAATGCCGGGAGCGCGGCCTTCCTGCCCGGCTTGCGCCGCGCCTTGCCCCGCGCCTTGCCCCGCGTCGCCCCGTCGGCGATCTGCACCATCGTCCGCCCGCTCGACACGCTGGTCAGCGCGTGGTCGACCAATTCCCCGGACGCCCCGGCATATTGGTCCTCGACCTTGCGCAGCAGCCAATTCTCGCGTTTCTCGCCCGGGCGCGGCTTCATCCGCACCAGCAGCCATTCGCCCTTCATCCGCTCGCCGTGGAGGATGAAATGGAGATGGCCCTGTTCGATCGTGCTGGCGGGGTCTTTCCCGCCGACCGGCTCCCATGTTCCTTCATCCCACAGCATGACGGTGCCGCCGCCATATTCGCCTTTGGGGATCGTCCCCTCGAAGCGCGCATAGGACATCGGATGATCCTCGGTGCGCACCGCGAGGCGCTTGTCCGCGGGATCGAGGCTCGGGCCGCGCGTCACCGCCCAGCTTTTGAGCACGCCGTGCATTTCGAGCCGGAAGTCCCAATGCAGCCGGGTCGCATCATGCTTCTGGACGATGAACAAATGGCCGCTCTTGGCGGCGCGGGTGCCCTTCGGCTCGCGCGTCCTGGTAAAGTCGCGCTTGCGGTTATAGGTTTCGAGCGGGTCGGCCTTGGACATGTCAGGCCCGCTTGCGGCGCGGCGTGGCCGGCTTTTTCGCCTTCGCGGTCGATGCGGCGGGTTTGGCCGCCGGGCGGTCGAGCGATTTCTTGAGCGCCGCCATCAGATCGACCACATTCGATCCGCGCGCCGGCGCGCGTTCCTCCGCCAGATCGAGGCTGACCTTGCCGGTCTTGGACTTGCGTTTGCGCGCGATCAGCTCGCGCAAGGCGTCAACATAGCGATCGTGGAATTCGGACGCGTCGAACTTGCCCGCTTTCTTCTCGATCAGCGTGGTGGCCAGATCGAGCAAATCCGCGTCGGGCTTGGTATCGGGGATATCGCGGAAATAGCCCGCCGCTTTGTTGACCTCATCGGCATAGCGCAAGGTTTCGAGCACCATGCCGCGCCCGCACGGTTTCAGCGCGACGACATATTCGCGGCCGCGCAGCGCGAGCTGCCCCAGCCCGACCTTCTTCGCGCGGCGCAGCGCCTCGCGCAGCACGATGAACGCTTCGTCGGCCAGATCGTCGGCGGGGACGACATAATAAGGCCGGTCGTAATAGATCGCATCGACATCGGCGAGATCGACGAACTGGGTCAGCTCCAGCGTGCGCTTGCTCTCCAGCTTGACGCCGGCGATCTCCTCGTCGTCGAGCAGGACGTAATCGCCCTTGGCGACCTCGAACCCCTTCATGATCTCGTCCGGATCGACCGGGCCGATGCCGTCGACCACTTTCTCATAATGGATGCGTTTGCCCGACGGCTCGTGGATCTGGCGGAAGGCGATCGTCGCGCCGCTTCTGGTGGCGGCATAGATTTCCACCGGGATCGAAACGAGCGCCAGACGGATCTGGCCCTGCCAGTAAGCGCGCGCGGGCATCGGCAACCTCCCGAGATCAAGGATCGCTCGTTCAATTCCGTGCGGGGCCAATCTGTTCCGCAATGGCTGCTGGCATGCATCCGGTCGGGCGGATGGCTCGCCTCGTCACATCGCGCCGCTACGCGCCGAAACCCCGATCGGCGGTCATTCGTAGCCGTTGTGCCAGCTCGCGCGGCGGGCGAGGTGTCCGAGGGAGAATAGCCATGGCGATCGATCGACAACCGCAAGGCGACCGCGATTGTCTGCTGCGGGCGGTATGAGATGAAGGCGATCGTGGAGATGCCGCTTGCGGCGGCGGTGCTGGCGCTTGCGCTCGGCGGCTGCAACCAGCGTACTGCGGAAAATGTCGACGACACCAGCAATGCGACGACGCAAATGCTGGCCAGCATCGGCAACAGCGCGCTCAATGCGGCGGATACGATGAAGGATGCGCTGGAGCGCACCCCGACCGGGCAGGAATTCGCCAATCGCGCCGCGCGCAGCGACGCGTTCGAAATCGCCGCGGCGAAGCTCGCCGGCGTCGATGCCGCCGCGCGGAAAGTGAAGGCCTTCGCGCGCGAGATGGTCGCGGCGCACGCCCGGTCGACCGCAGCGATCAAGGCAGCGGCGGCGCGCGCGACGCCGGTGATCACGCCTGATCCGACGCTTACTGACGACCAGATGGAAAAGCTGGCCGATCTAGGGCGACTCAAAGGGGCCGCATTCGATCGCGCCTATATGACCGGGCAGATCGACGCGCATGAACGCGCACGGTCGCTGATCGAGGATTATGCCCGCCATGGCGAAGTCGCGTCGCTCAAGGAAGCGGCGGGCACGATCGCGCCGATTGTGAAGAAGCATCTCGCGCATGCAAAGGCGCTGCGGGACGAATTGCCACCGGCAACCGCCCCGGGCGCGTAGGGCTTACCAATAAGGCCCCATGCCGTAGCGGCTGTAATAGCCGAGCAGCGCCTCGCGATAATCGACCCCGCCGAGCGCGCGCAATTCGTCTGCGCTATAGCTCGGCGCATCCTTGAGCACAGTTTCATCGAGCGGCACGACAAAGCCGTCGCGCTCGATATCATATTGCAGCACCGCCCACGGCACCGGATGGAATTTCTCGCCGATGCCGAGGAAGCCGCCGAACGACATGATCGCATAGATCACCCGCCCGCTGGCCTTTTCGACCGACAGATCGTTGACATGGCCGATCTTCGTGCCGGCGAGGTTGAACACCGGCTCCTTGAGCACGCGGCTCGACAAGATCAGCGGATGTTCGAGCGTGTCGGTGGGGGTGGTCAGGTCCATGATTGCATCTCCTGTCGGCTCCACGGCGCTGGCGCGGCGGAGCAGGAAGGTCATGCTGCTTTAACCCGCGGGAGTGGCGCGGCGTTCCGAATGGCCTGTCCTGCCGGCGGTACGGCTCATCCCGCAAGCGGTGCAGCGGGACGCTATTTGCACGGCAGCGCGATGCGCAGCGTCAGATGGCCATCGCCCGTTTCGCGCACCACCCTGCCGCCCGATGCCCCGACCAGCCGGTCGATCAGCTCCAGCCCCTGCCCGCCGGGGCGCGACGCGCCGAACACGGTCGGTTCGTGCCAGGTCAGATGCAGCAACGCGCCATCGGTGGTGCCGCTGATCTCGACCGAGCGGCCGTTCTTCAGCGCGCCATATTTGAGGCTGTTGGTCGCCAGTTCGCCGAACGCGAGCGCCAGCGCCTGCATCGCGCCGTCGCTGAGCAGCACGGCGGGCAGGGGCCCGAAGCGGATCGCCTTGCCGCCGCCATAGACGCTGGTCAGCAACGGGATGATCTCGGCGAAGCTCTTGTCGCGCGCCGGATCGAGCAGCAGATCCTGCACCGTCGCGACGGTGGCGAGCCGCTCGCCGATCTCGCGCGCGAACGGCTGGCATTCGGGATGCGAGCGTGCCGCGATCATCACGATCCCCGTCGCGGTGGTCATGGCGTTGCGCAGGCGGTGGCGCATCTCGGCGCTGATCGCCGCGACCCGCTGGCGCTCGATGAATTCGGCGGTGACGTCGCGCGCGATGATCAGCCAGCGCGCGTCGCCACCGGCGTCGATCGGGGTCACGCTGACATCCCACCGGCGCTGCTCGCCGTGCGGGCCGGGCCGGGTGGCGGAGAAGCGCCCCGCACGCCCGCCGCGCGCCAGCTCCAGTGCCTCCTGTGCCGCCGCGCGGCCGTCATCGGGCCAGCGATCGAGCCACGCCGCGCCGATCAGCGCGTCGGGCGCGCTCAGCTCCAGCGTGCGGGCGCCCTCGCGGTTGACGAACAGGATGCGGCCGTCACGGTCGAGAAACTGGATACACTCATGTGACTGATCGAGCAGCGCGGAGAGCAGCGCATCATGCCCATCGGCAAAGGCTCCAACCGAGTCAGCCACGCATTACTCCCCTGATGGGAGACGGTTTATAGCCAATCGTCCCAATATGAAACAATTTCGATCTGAAAGCCCGAAACCGCGAATTTACCGGGTCCGGCCACGCCGCGCCAAGATCGTTCCTTACAATAAGCGCGATTTCATCGCTTATTGATTGGAGCGATGCGACACTGGCTTCAGTTCACGGTCGGCATCGCCGCGCGGCAATCCGCCATGCATTCGCGGCACATTTCGGCGCATAACTGGCAATGGCCCTGATCGTGGCGGGCGCATTCGGCGGCGCATAATTCGCACACGCGCGCGCAGGTATCGAGCAAGGCGAGCATCGCCTCGACGTTGCGGCCGGTGCGCCGCACCGCGAGCTGGGCGGTCGCGGTGCAGACGTCCGAACAGTCGAGGCACGAGCGGACGCATTGCGTCATGTCCATTGGCTCCGCCAAGCAGGCGTCGGCGCAGCTCGCGCACATCTCCGCACAGAACATCGCGTGGCGCGCCACGGTGGCGAGCGCCGCGTTGAAATCCTCACCGACAGCAGGATGCAGCGCGATCATGCGGTGGATCGACATTTCCTGTTCCTCTTCAAACGACGAGGCGTCGCTGGAACTGTGCGGGCGGTCACGGCGGCGCGCACACGAATAGCGTCGCGCAAGTCGGCGCCGCGCTTATGGTTAACGATCGGAAAGCAACTTGGCTCCCATCAGACTTCCCAGGCCTGAGCTGGAGCGATAAGGCGCGAGAAAGAGGGAGGATTAATATGCTGAAACCCGTTTGGCTGTGCGCCGCCGCCGTAATCGCATTCGCCGCGCCGCTGCCGGCTGCCATTGCGGCGCAGCCCGCCACCGCGACCGCGGCGAGCGAGGATGCGCGCTTCTACACGTTTCTCGACGGCGAATTTGCCGAGGAATTGCGCGATCGGCCGCAGCTCGCGACCCAGCTCGGCATGAAGGAGGGCATCGATCGGCTCGACGATATCAGCGACGCGGCCGCGCTGCGCCGGCTGGAATGGCGCCGCGCCAGCGTCGCGCGGATGAAGGCGCGGTTCGATCGCGCCAAATTGTCGCCCGATGCGCAGACCAATTACGATATCTGGGCGCTCGAGCTGGAACGCGCCGAGACGTCCTATCGCTTCCGCGATTATACGCCGCCTTTCTATTCGTTCCTTTATTCGGTCCATGCGCGGCTGCCCGATTTCCTGATCAACACGCACAATGTGCAGGATGCGGCGGACATGCGCGGCTATGCCGCGCGGCTGCGTGCGATGCCGGCGGTGCTCGACGAAGCGATCGCGCAGAGCCGCGTTTCCGACGGCAAGGGGATACGCGCGCCCAAATTCCAGATCGAGCGCGTGATCGCCGGCAGCCGCGCGATCGTCACCGGGGCGCCGTTCGACAATGGCGCGGCCTCGCCCCTGTGGGCCGATGCCGCGGCCAAGGTCGGCAAGCTGCAGAAGGCGGGCAAGGTAAGCGCGGCCGAGGCGGAGGCGCTGCTGGCCGACACGCGCGCGGCGTTGCTGTCGATCAAGCCCGCCTATGAGCGCGTGATCGCCTGGGCCGAAAGCGATCTGCCGACCGCGCCGGGCGGGCGCGTCGGCGCGATCTCGCTGCCGGGCGGGGCGGATTGGTATGCCGCCGCGCTCCGGCTCAACACCACCACCGATCTTACCGCCGAACAGATCCACCAGATCGGGCTGAGCGAGGTGAAGCGGATCGAGGGCGAGCAGGATGCGCTGGCGCGCACCGCCGGTTTCGCCGACCGCGTGGCTTATTATGCCGATCGCGAGAAGCGGAACCCGCCGCGGCCGTGGACCGATGCGCTGCGCGCCGACTATCTCCGCAATGCCAATGCCGCGATCGCGCGCAACCGCACCTTGCTGCCCAAATATTTCGGCAAGCTGCCCGAATATCGCATGGAAGTGGTGCGCGAGCCGTCGTTCAGCGAGGTTGCCGGCGGCGCGGCGCATGCCGCCGGGCCGAGCCGCGACGGCGCACGGCCGGGGCGCGTCTACGTCCATCTGCTCGGCGACACCAGCGATCCCGCGCCCGACGCGACGATCGACCTGATGTGTCATGAGGGCGTACCAGGCCATGTCATGCAGGGCGATATCCAGGTTCGCCAGACCGCCGGGCCGAAATTCCGCCAGTCGGCGCGCTATGTCGCGTTCGGCGAGGGCTGGGCGCTCTATGCCGAGGCCTTGTGCAAGGAAATGGGCGCCTATCCCGATACGGCGAGCGATTTCATGCGGCTGGAGGCGGAATTGTTCCGCGCGGCGCGGCTGGTGGTCGATACCGGGATCCACGCCAAGGGTTGGACCGAGGATCAGGCGGTTGCCTATATGGTCGCCTCCGGCCGCGCCTCGCCCGATCAGGCGCGGTCGGAAGTGCGGCGCTACATCACGCTGCCGGGGCAGGCGACCGGCTATAAGATCGGCATGCTCAAGATCGTCGAATTGCGGCGCAAGGCCGAACATGAGCTGGGCGCGAAGTTCGACATCAAGTCGTTCCACGATCTGCTGATCGGCTCGGGCTCGCTCCCGCTGTCGATCCTCGAGCGCAAGGTAGATGCGTGGATCGCCGCGCATAAATGAGGCAAGGATGGCCGGGCGAGCGAGTCCTCGCCCGGCGATCGCATCAGTTGCGTTCAGCCTGCCGTCGATAGGGCAGGAAGAACATGTACAGCCCGCTGATCAGGAGCAGCGCCAGCGGGGCGAGCGGCGCATAAGTGATCGCCGCTGGCGGCGGGCCGAACGGCATCGCCAGGAAATTGGCGAGCACGGTCAGCGTCAGCGCGATCCCCAGCCAGCGGTGGCTCTGGCGAATCCAATGTTGCAAGGTCATAGCAGCCTCCGGTCAGCAGCAGCCAGGATGGGATGCGGCACATCGCGCGCCTCAGCGCGACTGCACCAGCTTCCAGCCGTTGCCCGAAGGGTCGCGGAAGCTGGCGTCGACCGAGCCGTAACGCGCGATCGGCTCCTGGGTGAATTCGATGCCGCGGGCGTGCATCGCGTCATAGGTCGCCTGGCAATCGGCGACGACCAGCACCAGCGGCGGCATCGCGCCCTTGGCGATCGCCTTGAGCAGATCCTGCGCGGTGGCATCGTCGACCGTCGGGGGCTGCGGGCGGAACAGCCCGAGCTGGAAATCGGGCTGATCGGGATGCTGCACCGTCAGCCAGCGATAATCGCCGTTGCGCGCATCGGTGTGGACACGAAAGCCGAGCTTATCGACGTAGAATTGCAGCGCCTCGTCCTGATCATGGACGTAAAGGCCAGCGACTTGAACACCTTGTGTCATGGAACCTCCGTTTCGGTGGCGGCGGTGGTATCCTCGTTCTCGCGCCGCCGCTTCTCCGAAACTGCCATTTTGAGGTCGGGCCGGTGCGCCGCGCTGACGAAACAATGCGGCACCTGCGCCAGATCGCCGGGTGCGGCCTGCGTGCGCTGGCGCAATTCGCCGGGACTTTCGCCGGTGATGTCGCGGAACGTGCGGCCGAAGGTGCCCAGGCTGGTCCAGCCGGTCTGGAAGGCGATGTCGGTGATCGGCAGATCGGTATCGCGCAGCAAGGCGGCGGCCCGCTCGACGCGGCGGGTGAGCAGATAGCGGTGCGGCGGGATGCCGAAGGAGTCGCGGAACGAGCGCGCGAAATGCGCCTGCGAGGTGCCGCTGACCGCTGCCAGCCGCGCGACCGGCCATTCCTCATGCAGGGCGGCGTCGATCCGGTCCTTGGCGCGCAGCAACCGGCGGAGCCGCTTCAGCTCGCGATCGGTGACGCCGGTTTTCGACGGAGGGGCGGTTTTGGACGGGGGTGTTCGCATGCGAGCCGGCGGATGATGCCCGGCGCCTGACGGATGCGCAAGCGCGCCGGCGCGCGACGGCGACCGATGCACAAAGTTTCTGCCGGGACGAAGGTCGGCGTCCCGGCAGAAATGAGGTGCCTCGCCCGTGGGTTGGCTTGGTTATGCTGCGAACGCGACGGTCGTTTTGGTGCGGCGGCGCCGCATCGTCCCGGCGATTGCGCCGAAGCCGAGGATCATCAGCGCCCAGGTCGCGGGCTCAGGCACCGCGCCGATCGCGCCGGCGACCGCCAGACGGACCTGCTGGATATCCTGCAGCGAGGCATTGTCGCCGAAGGAGATCGAGATCTTGTCGAACGACCCGCCATAGACGTTGAAGAAATTGGAGCCGT
>JAFKLV010000026.1 GCA_017304125.1 Sphingomonadales bacterium | reverse complement strand
GGCGACGGCCGCCATACGCAACGCGCCGTCACCATCGAGCGTTGTCGCGCACGCATCGCGGCGCTCGACGCGCAGAAGAAAGATATCGACGCCGCGATCGCGGAACTGGGCGATTTCGTCGTCCTGCTCGAAACCGGCGCAACCAAGGAAGCCTGATTCATGCCGCAATATACGCCGCCCGTCCGCGACACGCGTTTCGTGCTCGACCATATCGTCAAGCTCAACAATTACACCAACCTTCCCGGCTTCGCCGCGGCGACCCCGGATACGGTGGATGCGGTGCTGGAAGAGGGCGGTCGGTTCGTCGCCGAGGTGCTGTTCCCGCTCAACCAGTCGGGCGATCAGGAAGGCTGCACGCGGCACCCGGACGGGTCGGTGACGACCCCCAAGGGCTTCAAGGACGCCTATGCCAAGTTCGTCGAATCCGGCTGGGGCACGCTGTCCGCGCCGGAAGAATTCGGCGGGCAGGATATGCCGCATGTCGTCGGCACCGCGTTTCAGGAGTTCATGGTGTCCTCGAACATGGCGTTCGCCATGTATCCGGGGCTGGCGCACGGCGCGATCTCCGCGCTGCGCGTGAAGGGCTCGCCCGAGCAGCAGCAGACCTATCTGCCCAAGATGGTGTCGGGCGAATGGGGCGGGACGATGAACCTGACCGAGCCGCAATGCGGGACCGATCTGGGGCTGATCAAGACCAAGGCGGAGCCGCAGGCGGACGGATCGTACAGCATCACCGGCACCAAGATCTTCATCTCCGCCGGCGAACATGACCTGACCGAGAATATCATCCACCTCGTGCTGGCCAAGACGCCGGGCGCACCGGATAGCTCGAAGGGCATTTCGCTGTTCGTGGTGCCCAAATTCCTCGTCAATGCAGACGGATCGCTGGGCGCGCGCAATGCGGTGTCGTGCGGCTCGATCGAGCATAAGATGGGCATCCACGCCAACGCCACCTGCGTGATGAACTATGACGGCGCGACCGGCTGGCTGGTCGGCGAGGAGATGAAGGGCCTCGCCGCGATGTTCATCATGATGAACGCGGCGCGGCTCGGCGTGGGCTTGCAGGGGCTGGCGGTGGGCGAGACCGCCTATCAGAATGCCGTCCAATATGCCGCCGATCGCCGGCAGGGCCGCGCGCTGACCGGCGCCGCCGAACCGGCCGAGAAGGCGGACCCGCTGTTCGTCCACCCCGATGTGCGCCGCATGTTGATGCACGCCAAGGCGTGGACCGAGGGGCTGCGCGCCTTGTGCCTGTGGGGCGGGCTGCAGGTCGACCTCGAGGATTATGCCGAGACCGAGGAAGAGCGGCAGGCGGCGAGCGACCTGATCGGGCTGCTCACCCCGGTGATCAAGGGCGTCGGCACCGACAAGGGCTATGAGATCGCCACCAACGCGCAACAGGTCTATGGCGGCCACGGCTACATCCAGGAATGGGGGATGGAGCAATATGTCCGCGATGCGCGGATCGCGATGATCTACGAAGGCACCAACGGGGTGCAGGCGATGGATCTCGTCGGGCGCAAGCTGGCGATGAACGGCGGCCGTGCGGTGCAGGCGTTCTTCGCGCTGGTCGCGGGCGAATGCGCGGCGGCGAAGGGCGATGCGGCGACCGCCGATTTCGCGGGCCGGCTCGAAAAGGCGCTGGGCGAAATGCAGGCGGCGACGATGTGGTTCATGAGCCATATCGCCAACCCCAACAACATCGGCGCGGGCGCGGTGCCCTATATGCACCTCACCGGGCTGGTCGCGGTCGGGCTGATGTGGCTGCGCATGGCCAAGGCAGCGGCGGAGCTGAAGGCGGCGGGTGAGGGCGATGCCGCGTTCCTCGACGCCAAGCTGGTCACCGCGCGCTTCTTCGCCGAGCGGATGCTGCCCGAAGCGGGCTCGCTGCGCCGCCAGATCGAGGGCGGGGCGGATGCGGTGATGGCGCTCCCGCCGGAGATGTTCCGCGCGGCGTGAGGACGCCGAAGCCTCCCTTGTGCTCCCGCGAAGGCGGGAGCCCAGACTGGGTCCCCGCCTTCGCGGGGACACAAGCGGGGTTCGTTACCGCGTGACGATCATCACCCACCGTCACCCCGGCCTTGAGCCGGGGTCCATTGTTCCGCAAGCTCTGCGGCCAGAACCTCTTGCTCTGCGGCTGCCTCCCGATGGACCCCGGCTCAAGGCCGGGGTGACGGGGTGGTGTTACGCTTCCGGCAGGAAATCCGGCACCGACA
>JAFKLV010000025.1 GCA_017304125.1 Sphingomonadales bacterium | reverse complement strand
TCCACGGCCGCGCGCCGGCGGTCGCGACCGGGGTGAAGCTCGCCAATCCCGAGCTCGACGTGTGGATCATCACCGGTGACGGCGACGCGCTGTCGATCGGCGGCAACCACACGATGCACCTGATCCGCCGCAACCTCGATTGCCAGGTCCTGTTGTTCAACAACGAGATCTACGGGCTGACCAAGGGGCAATATTCGCCGACCAGCCGCGTCGGCACGCAATCGCCCTCCACCCCGTTCGGCTCGGTCGATCGCCCGGCCAATCCGTGCGCCTTCGCGCTCGGCGCGGGTGCGCGCTTCGTCGGGCGCGGCATCGACGTCCACAAGAATCTGCCGACGGTGCTCAAGGCGGCTTATGCCCATAAGGGCACCGGCTTCGTCGAGATCTTCCAGAATTGCATCGTCTATAACGACGATGTGTTCGCGCCATTCACCGCCAAGCCCAATGCCGCGCCGAACCAATTGTGGGTCGAGCATGGCAAGCCGTTGCTGTTCAACAACGGCACCAAGGGGCTGGCGATGGATACCGACCGGCTGGTGCTCAAGGTGGTCGAGGTGACCGACGGCGACTGGCAGGGCGCCAGCGTGATCGTCCACGACCAGACCAACCGCGGTCTGGCGCATATGCTGGTCGAGATGCCGACGGGGGCTTTCCCTGTCGCGCTCGGTGTGATCTTCGACGATCCGGCACCGACCTTCGAAAGCGCGGTCGTTGCGCAAAATGCCCGCGCCAGCGAGGGTAAGGTCGCCAACCTCCAGAAGCTGCTCGGCAAGGGGCAGACCTGGACCGTAGAATAACAGCCGAGGGGCTTTCGAACATGTTCGTACTGATTGTCGCCACCGCGTTGCAGGCGGCTGCGCCTGCCGCACCCGCCGCGACCGCTGCTCCGCAGCAGAGCGCGGAGCAGCGCACCCGCCTCGCGCTCGCGTCGCGTGGCATGTCGCAGGCCGGGATCGACATGATGATCGATACCGAGAAGAAGCACGGCCCGGCGCTGCGCGAGATCGCCGAGCGCGGGCAGGCCGCGCAGGGCAATATCCAGGCCGCACTGCAGAAGCGCCCGATCGACGCCGAGGGCTTCGTCGCCGCCAACAGCGCGCGCGGCGAGGCGGTGGCCGCGCTGCAGCGCGAGGCGATCGCGGTCGCCAACGAGCAGATGCGCGGGCTCTCGCCGGCCGACCGCATCGTGCTGGCGCAGCTCGCCACGGCTCCGGCCAGGCAGGCGGCACCGGCCGCGCCGGCGGCCAAGCCCAAGACCAAGCGGTAATCACCGTCACCCCGGCGAAAGCTGGGGTCGCGTGCCCGCAAGTGCGCGCCTGCCGCCTAAGATCCCAACTTTCGCTGGGATGACGGCGTTTGGTGCGGCGGTTGGGTGTCGCTGGTGCTGATCGCTTTCTCTCCCCTCCCTTGAACAAGGGAGGGGTCGGGGGTGGGTTGGCCTGCGAGGGTACCGCGCCGCGCGCCTCATACCCACCCACCCCCAGCCCCTCCCTTCACCAGGGAGGGGAGAAAAGAGGGGCTGGGGCCGGAGAAACCACAACGCGCGCTTTCTCCCTTTCGCTGGCGCCCACAGCGGTGCAAAGGCGCGGGCGTGAACAAGGGCTTGGGAGTGAACGGCTTGCGGCCGGAGGGCAGCCGCATCGCGCGGATCGTCGCGCCGCTGTATCACCGCATCCTCGACCGGATCGACGCCGGGCTGGCGGTCGGCGCGATCGAGACCGTCCTGCCCGATGGCACGCGGCGGCTGCTCGGGGGGCGCGGCGGGGAGCCGGTGGCGACCGTCGAGATCCACCGTTGGCGCGCCCTGCGGCGGCTCGCGTTCGCCGGATCGATCGGCTGGTATGAGGGCTGGGCGGCGGGGGACTGGACCAGCCCCGATCCGGTGCCGATCTTCGATCTGTTCATGCGCAACCGCGCGACATTGGGCAATGTCGGGCGCGCCAAGGGCGTGGTGCGGCTGGCCGGGCGGCTGTTCCAGGTCGGGCGCCGCAACGATCGCCCCGGCGCGAAGCGCAACATCGCCGCGCATTACGACCTCGGCAACGATTTCTACGCCGAATGGCTCGATCCGACCCTGACCTATTCGAGCGCGATCTTCGCCCCCGGCGATACGCTGGAAGCGGCGCAGCGCCGCAAGCTTGCCGCGATCCTCGCGCGCACCGGCGCGGGGGTGGGGGACCGCGTGCTGGAGATCGGCTGCGGCTGGGGCAGTTTCGC
>JAFKLV010000024.1 GCA_017304125.1 Sphingomonadales bacterium | reverse complement strand
CGGCATCGCCAGCGGCAGGACGTGGTGGAACACCACCTGCACCGGCGAGGCGCCGACGCTGAGCGCCGCGTCGCGGATCGACGGCGGCACCGCCTTGATCGCGTTGCGCGCGGTGATGACGATCACCGGCATCGTCATCAGCGCGAGCGTCAGCCCGCCGACGATCGAGGCGGAGCGGGGAAGGCCGAAGGTGCCGAGGAACACCGCCAGCCCGAGCAGCCCGAAGATGATCGAGGGCACCGCCGCGAGATTGTTGATCGAGACTTCGATCAGGTCGGTCCAGCGGTTCTTCGGGGCATATTCCTCAAGGTAGAGCGCGGAGAGCAGCCCGACCGGGAAGGCGATCGCGATCGTGACGATGATCGTCAGCAGCGATCCCTTGAGCGCGCCCCAGATGCCGACGCGGCTCGGATCGGTCGAATCCGCGCCGGTGAGGAAGGCGATATTGGGTGCGCGCGACAATCTTTTGCCAAGCTCGGCGACGGCGGCTTCGGCCGCCGGTGTGCCGTTGCCCTTATAGGCGACGTCGATCGCGCTGGCCGCGGGCACGTCGAGCGTCGCGGGGTGGGTGAGCAAGGTCGGGTCGGCCGTCACCGCGCCGCGCACGCGAAGCCATGCGCCGTCCGACAGCAAGGTCGCGCCGCCGAGCCGCGGATAAGCGCGATCGGCGGCCGCATCGACCGCGCGTTCCAGCCCGCTGCTCGCCACGCCGCGCAGATCGAGCGGCAAGGCGATCCGCGTCTCGGTGAAGCCGCCGATGCCGCGCAACAGCATCGTGCCGATCAGCACCGCGAGGAACGCCAGCGACAGGCTCACCGCCGCCAGCCCGAGCAGGCGGAAGCGCCGCTCCGCGCGATAGCGTTTCGCGATGCGGCGCTGCATCGGCGCGCCGGACCAGTCGGTCGGCGTGGCGGGCGGGCGGCTATTCATAGGCCTCCCGATATCGCTTCACGATCACCAGCGCGACGACGTTGAATAGCAAAGTGATGACGAACAAGGTCAGCCCGAGCGCGAAGGCGGCGAGCGTCTTGGCGCTGTCGAATGCGGCCTCGCCGGTCAGCAGGTCGACGATCTGCTTGGTCACGGTGGTGGTGGGGGCGAAGGGGTTGAGCGTCAGCGACGCCACCCCGGACGCGGCCATCACCACGATCATCGTCTCGCCGATCGCGCGGCTGATCGCGAGCAGCACGCCGCCTGCGACCCCCGGCAGCGCGGCGGGGAGCAAGACGCGGCGGATCGTCTCCGACGGCGTGGCGCCGAGCGCGAGGCTGCCGTCGCGCATCTCGGCGGGGACGGCGGCAAGCGCATCGTCGGCGGTCGAGGAGACGAAGGGGATGATCATCACCCCCATCACCAGCCCGGCGGCGAGCGCGCTTTCCGACGAGGCCGAGGCGATGCCGAGCGCCGCGCCGAGATCGCGCACCGCGGGGGCGACGGTGAGCGCGGCGAAATAGCCGTAGACGATCGTCGGCACCCCGGCGAGAATCTCCAGCATCGGCTTGACCCGGCGGCGCGTCGCGGGATGCGCATATTGGGTGAGGTAGATCGCGCTCATCAGCCCGAACGGGATCGCGACCAGCATCGCGATTACCGCGCCGATGAAGAAGGTGCCCCAGAAAAGCGGCACTGCACCGAGCGCCGCGCCGGGATCGGCGGGATCGATCACCTGCGGCGACCAATGCGTCCCGAACAGGAAATCGGCGAGCGGGACGATCGAGAAAAAGCGTGCGCTTTCAAACAGCAGGCTGGCGACGATGCCAAATGTCGTGAGGATCGCGATCAGCGAGGCGGCGAGCAGCACGGCCATCACCAGCCGCTCGACCCGCGTCCGCGCGGTGAGCGCGGGGGCGACGCGCAGGAAGGCGAGCATCCCCCCGCCGAGCGCGAGCAGCAATGCGATCGTCGCGGCGATCACGTCGTAGCGCGATTGCGCGGCGGCATAGGCCGGGGCGAGCGCGGTCGACAAAGCGTGGAACGCGCCGGCGCCGCGCCCGTGCGCGAGGTGGCGGGCTTCGGACAGGATTGCGGTGCGCTCGAAACCGGGGGCGGGCAAGGTGCTCGCCGCCGGGGTCGCCAGCACCGCATCGGTGACCAGCGCCGGCGAGACGAAGCGCCAGATCAGCAGAAAGGCGAGCGCGGGCAGGATCGTCCATAGCGCGACGAAGGCGGCGTGGTGGCCGGGGAGCGAGCCGAACCGACCCGACGTCGCCAGCCGGAAGCGCACC
>JAFKLV010000023.1 GCA_017304125.1 Sphingomonadales bacterium | reverse complement strand
ACACTTATGCCGACGCCGGCGTCTCCATCGCCGGCGGCAACGCGCTGGTGCGCGCCATCGCCCCGCTCGCCCGCGCGACGCGCCGGCCGGGGGCGGATGCCGATCTCGGCGGGTTCGGCGGGTTCTTCGATCTGCGCGCGGCGGGGTTCACCGATCCCCTGCTCGTCGCCGCCAATGACGGCGTCGGCACCAAGCTGAAGCTCGCGATCGAGCATGAGCGCCACGCCGGGGTCGGGATCGATCTTGTCGCGATGTGCGCCAACGATCTGATCGTACAGGGCGCCGCGCCTTTGTTCTTCCTCGATTATTACGCGACCGGCCGGCTCGATAACGCGGTTGCGGAACAGGTCGTCGCCTCGATCGCGGAGGGCTGCAAGATCGCCGGCTGCGCGCTGATCGGCGGCGAGACCGCGGAAATGCCCGGCATGTATGCCGAGGGCGATTATGAGCTCGCCGGCTTCTGCGTCGGCGCGGTCGAGCGCTCGGCGGTGCTGACCGGCAGCGCGATCGCCCCCGGCGACGTGATCCTCGGCATGGCCTCCTCGGGGGTCCACTCCAACGGTTTCTCGCTCGTCCGGCGGCTGGCGGCGGACAAGGGCTGGCGACTCGATCGCCCGGCGCTGTTCGATCCCGACCGGCTGCTGATCGACACGCTGATGGCGCCGACCCGCATCTATGTGAAAAGCCTGCTCCCGCTGGTGCGCGAGCGGCAGATCAACGGGCTGGCGCATATCACCGGTGGCGGCTTGCTCGAAAATATCCCGCGCGTGCTGCCGGCCGGCTGTCATGCGATGGTCGATGCCGATGCGTGGCCGCAGCCGCGGCTGATGGCCTTCCTGCAGGCGCAGGGCGCGATCGAGCCGGCGGAAATGGCGCGCACCTTCAACTGCGGCATCGGCATGGCGGTGATCGTCAAGGCGGACGCAGCGGACGCGGTGACCGCCGCGCTCGAAGCCGCGGGCGAAACGATCTTCCGCATCGGCACGGTCGAGGCGGGCGATCGCGGCTGCACCGTGCGCGGCTCGGCCGAAACCTGGAGCGCGCGCGGCGACTGGACCGCGACGCACCACGGATGAGCGACGGCATGAGCGGCATCCCCAAGGTCGCGATCCTCGTCTCCGGGCGCGGATCGAACATGCAATCGCTGGTGAATGCGGCGGGCGATGGCTATCAGGTGGTGGTGGTCGCCTCCGATCGCCCCGACGCCGCCGGGCTGGCCTGGGCACGCGAACATGGCATCCCGACCTTCGCGCTCTCCCCCAAGGGGATCGGCAAGGCCGCGTATGAGACCGCGCTCGACGCCGCGCTGCGCGCTGCCGGCGCCGAGCATATCGCGCTCGCCGGCTATATGCGGCTGCTGTCGGACCGCTTCGTTGCCGAATGGCGCGGGCGGATCGTCAATATCCACCCCTCGCTGCTGCCGAAGTACAAGGGGCTCGACACCCATGCCCGCGCGATCGAGGCGGGCGATGCCGAGGCCGGCTGCTCGGTGCATGTCGTGACCGAGGAATTGGATGGCGGCGCGGTGCTGGGTCAGGCGCAGGTGCCGATTCTGCCCGGCGACGATGCCGAAACTCTTGCCACGCGCGTGCTGGCGGCGGAACATCAGCTCTATCCGCGCGTCCTGAAGGAATGGCTCGCACCGCGATGAGTCCCGATCCCGCCCCCGTCCTTGCCCGCGTGCGCGACATCGCGCTGGCGCTGCCGGCGGCGATGGAGCGACTGAGCCACGGCTCGCCCGGATTCCATATCGAAAAGGGCAAGTTCTTCGCTTATTTCTGGCACAATCATCACGGCGACGGCGAGACCGTGGTGATCGTCAAGACCGCTGACGGCGAGGAACAGGCATTGCTGATCGAGCTCGACCCGGATTGCTACTTCCGCCCCGCTTATCTCGGTCCGTCGGGCTGGGTGGCGATGCGACTCGACCGCGACGATACCGACTGGGATCGCGTGGGCGATCGCATCGCGCGGAGCTGGGAACTGGTCGCGCCGCGCCGCTTGCGAGGGTCCAAACTCGGTCAGAACAACGCCGTGACGGAGCGGATTTTGGCGCCAGGCCAGGAGCAAGGAGGGAGCGATGCTTTTGCATCGTGATCGACGCGCGACGCCGCATGGCGCCAAAAGACGCCCGCCGCAGGGCGGTCGCCCGGAGAAGCCCGCTGGTCAGCGTCGCTTGCATGCGCGTTGCTACTGCTACGCGTCTGCGCTACGCTCCTTGCCAGCG
>JAFKLV010000022.1 GCA_017304125.1 Sphingomonadales bacterium | reverse complement strand
CGGCGGCTTTGCCGTCGCCGGGTTCCGAGCCAAAAAGAACAGGCCGGGGGCGAAAGCCTTCCGGCCTTTCTTTTTACCCTCTCTCTGCTCCCCTCCCTGGTGAAGGGAGAGGCTAGGGGTGGGTGGGTATGAGGCTGGCGGATCGGTGCCCACCACACCAACCCACCCACGACCCCTCCCTTGTTCAAGGGAGGGGAGTAAGAAGATGAGGGCAGGGGAGTAAGAAGAAGGGAGGGGAGTTTACCCGGTTCCCAAAACCACCGCGCATCCCTATCTGCGCCCCTCATGGCTGCCCCCATTCTCGCATATGAAGACCTTGGCGTCGTCCAGGGCGCCGGCTGGCTGTTTCGCCACCTCGATCTCTATATCCAGCCGCGCGACCGGCTGGCGCTGATCGGGCGCAACGGCGCAGGCAAGACAACCCTGCTCAAGCTGATCGCCGGCCGCATCGACGCCGACGAAGGCCGGCGCACGATCGTCCCCGGCACCAAGGTGATCCTGCTCGAACAGGAACCCGATCTCACCGGTTTCGCGACGCTCGCCGATTACGTCCTGTCCGCCCCCGATGCACCGCAGCATTTCGAGGCGGAGGCGATCGCCGGCCAGCTCGGCATCGATCTCACCCGCGAAAGCAACACCGCCAGCGGCGGCGAACGGCGCCGCGCCGCGATCGTCCGTGCGCTGGCGCAATCGCCCGACGTGCTGCTGCTCGACGAGCCGACCAACCACCTCGATATCGCCGCGATCGAATGGCTCGAGGACTGGCTGCAGCGCTTCAACGGCGCGTTCGTCGTGATCAGCCACGATCGCACCTTCCTCACCCGGCTGACCAAGCAAACCTTGTGGCTCGATCGCGGCACCCTGCGCCGCGCCGAGATCGGCTTCGGCGGGTTCGAGGTGTGGACCGATCAGGTCGCCGCCGAGGAGCAGCGCGCGGCCGAGAAGCTCGACGCCAAGCTCAAGCTCGAGGAGCATTGGCTCCAGCGCGGGGTCACCGGGCGGCGGCGGCGCAATCAGGGCCGGCTCACCAAGCTCAAGGAGATGCGCGCCGAGCGTGCCGCGATGATGGGGCCGCAGGGCACCGCCGCGCTGGCGATGGCCAATGACGATGCGCGCTCGAAGGTGGTGATCGATGCCGAGCATGTCACCAAGGCTTATGGCGAGCGCCCGATCATCCGCGATTTCACCTTCCGGATCACCCGCGGCGACCGCATCGGGCTGGTCGGGCGCAACGGCGCGGGCAAGTCGACCCTGCTCAAATTGCTGACCGGCGAGCTTGCGCCGGATAGCGGCAAGGTGAAGCTGGCCAAGACACTCGACGCGATCGTGATCGACCAGCAGCGCAGCCTGATGGCGCCCGACAAGACCGTGCGGCAGGTGCTGGCGGACGGCGGCGACTGGATCGAGGTGCTCGGGGTCAAGAAGCACGTCCACGGCTATCTCAAGGAATTCCTGTTCGATCCGTCGATCGCCGACGCCAAGGTCGGGTCGCTGTCGGGCGGCGAGCGCTCGCGCGTGCTGCTGGCGCGCGAATTCGCGCGGCCGTCGAACCTGTTGGTGCTCGACGAGCCGACCAACGATCTCGATCTCGAAACGCTCGATCTGCTGCAGGAAGTGATCGCCGATTATGACGGCACGGTGCTGATCGTCAGCCACGATCGCGACTTCCTCGATCGCACCGTGACGGTGACGCTCGGGCTTGACGGATCGGGGCAGGTCGATGCGGTGGTCGGCGGTTATGAGGATTGGGAGCGCCAGCGCAAGCGCCGCCCCGAGCCGAAGAAGGCCGCGGCCACCAAGGCCGCGCCACCGCCGCCGCCCCAGCCGCGCGTCAAGCTCAGCTACAAGGACCAGCGCGATTACGACCAGCTGCCCGCGCGGATCGAGGCGCTCGACGCCGGCATCGCGCGCGACGAGGCGACGCTGGCCGATCCGGGGCTCTATGCGCGCGATCCCGCGGCGTTCGACCGGCTGACCAGGGCGATCGGCGTCGCGCGCGAGGAAAAGGACGCGGCGGAGCTGCGCTGGCTGGAGCTGGCCGAGCAGGTCGAGGCGCTGGGTTAAGACCGCCTTCGTCACCCCGGCCTTGAGCCGGGGTCCATTGTGCCGCACGCTCCGCGTCAGAGCCGCTTGCTCCGCGCCTGCCTCCCGATGGACCCCGGCTCAAGGCCGGGGTGACGAAGGGGGGCTCCGAGCCCCGAGGGTGACGACATAAGAAAAGGCCCGCC
>JAFKLV010000021.1 GCA_017304125.1 Sphingomonadales bacterium | reverse complement strand
CCGCGCGGCTGAGGTTGAGCGCCGCCGCGACGATCGGGATCATCGCCTCGGCGATATAGCCGAATTCGTCCTGCAACGCGTGGAGCAGCGGCAGCAGCGCATCGCGCGTCGCGGCGCGATCGCGGAGCAGCCGGGCCACCGCCGCCGTGTAAGCCGTATCCGACGGGGCTGTTTCGGTCATGGTCATCGTCATCGCTTATACAGCGATCGCAAAGCGCTGGCTGTCAAATTGGCGAATTTCAATTTTTCTTATCGACCGGTGACGGCGCGGCGCGGCAGCGACGATCTTGATGTGCACCGCGCGCCTGTTCCTGATAGATCGGCGGCATCGCACGAGGAGGAAGATCACATGCTGGTCGGCGTTCCCAAGGAAATCAAAAACAACGAATTTCGCGTCGGGCTGACCCCCGGCGCGGTGCGCGAATATTGTTCGCATGGGCATCAGGTGATGGTCGAGACCGGCGCTGGTGCCGGGATCGGCGCGCCGGACGCAATCTATCGCCAGTCGGGCGCGACGATCGTCGATACCGCGGCGGAAGTGTTCGCCCGCGCCGCGATGATCGTGAAGGTGAAGGAGCCGCAGCCGCAGGAATGGATCCAGCTGCGCGAGGGGCAGATCCTGTTCACCTATCTCCATCTCGCGCCCGATCCCAGCCAGGCGCGCGGGCTGATGGCCTCCGGGGTCAGCGCGATCGCTTATGAAACGGTGACCGATGCCTCGGGCGGGCTGCCGCTGCTCGCGCCGATGAGCGAGGTTGCGGGCCGGCTGTCGATCGAGGCCGGGGCGAGCGCGTTGCGCGCGGTGTCGGGCGGGCGCGGGCTGCTGATGGGCGGCGTGCCGGGGGTGCCGGCGGCCAATGTCGTCATCCTCGGCGGCGGCGTTGTCGGGACCAATGCCGCGCGGATCGCGACCGGGATGGGGGCGAATGTCAGCATCTTCGATCGCTCGCTGCGCCGGCTGCGTCAGCTCGACGATATGTTCCAGGGCCGTGCCGACACGCATTATTCGACGATCGCCGCGATCGAGGAAGCGCTGGCCACCGCCGATGTGGTGATCGGCGCGGTGCTAGTGCCGGGCGCCGCCGCGCCCAAGCTGGTGACGCGCGGGATGCTCAAGCTGATGAAGCCGCGCGCGGTGCTGGTCGATGTCGCGATCGATCAGGGCGGGTGTTTCGAAACCTCGCATCCGACGACCCATGCCAACCCCACTTATGAGGTGGACGGGGTGATCCATTATTGCGTCGCCAATATGCCCGGCGCGGTGCCGCTGACCTCGAGCCACGCGCTCAACAACGCGACCTTGCCTTATGGGCTGGCGCTGGCGGCCAAGGGGCTCGCCGCGCTCGACGACGATCCGGGGCTCAAGGAAGGGCTCAACGTCGACAAAGGGCGGATCGTCAATGCCGTGGTGGCGGAGGCGCTGGGGTTCTGAGCGAGAATCTCCCCTCCCTTGAACAAGGGAGGGGTCGGGGGTGGGTTGGTGTGGGGGATACCGGCTCGCCCGCCTCATACCCACCCACCCCCAGCCCCTCCCTTCACCAGAGAGGGGAGAAGAAGGGGGAGGGGAGAAGGGCGTTGAGCCTGCGCCCCTCCGGCCCTACATCTCCGGCACGATGACCCCGGCCACCCCTGTCAGCGAGTTGAGCGATCGCGCGCGCGAGATTTTTCGCCGCGTCGTCGACAGCTATCTGGAAAGCGGCGTGCCCGTCGGTTCGCGCACACTCGCGCAGGCCGGACTCAACCTGTCGCCCGCCTCGATCCGCAGCGTGCTGGCGCAGCTCGAGACGATGGGGCTGCTCGCCGCGCCGCACACCTCGGCCGGGCGGATGCCGACCGAATTGGGGCTCCGGCTGTTCGTCGACGGGATGATGCAGGTCTCCGAGCCGAGCCGCGCCGAGCGCGCCGCGATCGAGGCGCGCGCCGTCGGCGGAGGCCCGGTTGAGGAGACGCTTGCCGCTACCACCGCCGCGCTGTCCGGCCTGTCGTCCTGCGCCGGGCTGGTCATGGTGCCCAAGCACGAACAGGTGCTGCGCTCGATCGGCTTCGTGCCGCTGACCCCGACTCAGGCCATGGCGGTCTTGGTCAGCGAGGACGGCGCGGTCGAGAATCGCGTCATCGAGCTGCCCGCGGGGGTCGGCGCCCCGGCGTTGGTCGAGGCGGGGAATTACATGTCCGCCACGCTGTCCGGCCTGACGCTGTCGGATGCGCGCGCGCGGGTCGAGCGCGAACTGGCCGACGGCCGC
>JAFKLV010000020.1 GCA_017304125.1 Sphingomonadales bacterium | reverse complement strand
GGCGGGCGCGCGATCCTCGACGGCGCCAGCGCCGCCCTGCCACCGGGCAGCCGCGTCGGGCTGATCGGCCGCAACGGCGCGGGCAAATCGACCCTCGTCAAGGCGATCGCCGGGATGCTCGAGCCCGATGCCGGCGCGGTGGAAATGCCGCGCGGCGCGCGCGTCGGCTATATCGCGCAGGAGGCCCCCGCCGGCGAAACCACCCCGTTCGAGGCAGTGCTCGCCGCCGATGTCGAGCGCGCGCGGCTGATGGAAGAGGCCGAAAGCGTCAGCGATCCCAACCGGCTCGGCGAAGTCCATGAACGGCTGATCGCGATCGACGCGCATGCCGCCCCGGCGCGTGCGGCGCGCATCCTCGTCGGACTCGGCTTCGACGAGGAGGCGCAGGGGCGCCCGCTCGACAGTTTCTCGGGCGGCTGGCGGATGCGAGTCGCGCTCGCGGCACTGCTGTTCTCGCAGCCCGATCTGCTGCTGCTCGACGAACCGTCGAACCACCTCGACCTCGAAGCGGTGATGTGGCTGGAGGATTTCCTCAAATCCTATCGCGCGACGATCGTCGTGGTCAGCCATGAGCGCGATTTCCTCAACAATGTCGTCGATCACATCCTGCATCTGCAGGGCGGCAAGACCACGCTCTATGTCGGCGGCTATGACGCGTTCGAGCGGCAGCGCGCCGAGCGGATGGCGCAGCTCGCCGCGGCGCGCGCCAATCAGGATGTGCAGCGCGCCAAGCTGCAGGATTATATCGCGCGCAACTCGGCCCGCGCCTCGACCGCCAAACAGGCGCAGAGCCGCGCCAAGATGCTGGCCAAGCTCCAGCCGATCGCCGAAGTCGCCAACGATCCGACCCTGGCGTTCGACTTCCCCGATCCCGAGCCGCTGCGCCCGCCGCTGATCACGCTCGATCATGCGTCGGTCGGCTATGGCGAGACGCCGATCCTGCAGCGGCTCAACCTGCGGCTCGATCCAGACGATCGCATCGCGCTGCTCGGCCGCAACGGCAACGGCAAGACCACCCTCGCCCGCCTGATCGCCGCGCAGCTCGCGCCGATGGACGGGGACATGGCCGCCTCGTCGCGCATGAAGGTCGGCTATTTCACCCAATATCAGGTGGAAGAGCTGGACGTCGACGATACCCCGCTCGCCCATATGACGCGGGTGATGCGCGGCGCGACCCCGGCGGCGGTGCGCGGACAGCTCGGCCGCTTCGGCTTTTCGGGCGACAAAGCGACGACGCAGGTCGGCAAGCTTTCGGGCGGCGAACGCGCGCGACTGGCGCTCGCGCTGATCACCCGCGACGCGCCGCACCTCCTGATCCTCGACGAACCGACCAACCACCTCGACGTCGATGCGCGCGAGGCGCTGGTGCAGGCGCTGGCGGGCTATAAGGGCGCAGTGCTGATCGTCAGCCACGACCGCCATATGGTCGAACTGACCGCCGACCGGCTGGTGCTGGTCGACGGCGGCACGGCGCGCGAATTCGACGGCTGCCTCGACGATTATGTCTCGCTGGTGCTGGCGAAGGAGCCGAAGGCGGAAGGCAGCAAGGCCAATCGCAAGGACGAACGCCGCGCCGCCGCCGAGAAGCGCGAGGCGGCGAAGGTGTGGCGCAAGGCGGCGCGCGATGCGGAGAGCGAGCTGGCGAAGTTCAGCGCCGAGCGCTCGGCGGTCGATCGCGCGATGTTCGACCCCGCCGGGGCCGATGCGGCGCTCGCCAAGCTGACGATGACCGAGCTGATGAAGCGCCGCGCAACGCTCACCGAGCGGATCGAGGCGGCGGAAGCGCGCTGGCTCGAGGCAAGCGAGGCGCTGGAAGAGGCGTGAGCCGGTTAGAGCCCCTCCCCTGAAAGGGAGGGGCTAGAAGTTATTCCTCGCCTTCGCCCTCAGCGGCTTCGGCGGGACGCTCGAACCACGCCTCGACCGGGCCGGTGAGCTTGATCGTCAGCGGGCGGCCGTGGCGGTCGACCTTCTTGCCGAGCGCGACGCGAATCCAGCCTTCGCTGATCGAATATTCCTCGACGTCCTTGCGCTCGACGCCCTTGAAACGGATGCCGACGCCGCGCTCCAGCGCCTCCTGATGGAAGTTCGGGCTGCGGGGGTCGATCGACAGATGGTCGGGAGGTGTATCGCTCATGCGCGTGCGCTGAAAGCATTTTCAGGAAAAGTGGAGACCGGTTTTCCGCTTCGCAAATGCGCAAAAACAAAAATGGCCGATCATTGCCTGTGAACCAACGCAAAAACGGCG
>JAFKLV010000019.1 GCA_017304125.1 Sphingomonadales bacterium | reverse complement strand
CGGCGGTGACGCCCTCGAGCGGATCGAAAGCATCACCCACGGTGATCTCGCTGTTACCGGGCACCTTCAGCACCGGCGGCACCGTGTCGGTACCCGCCTTGGTGGCGACGAAGAGCCCGCCGAAGCGCTGAGCGGCTCCGACATCCGTGCCCTCGGCGTCCACCGAGCTGGCCGCCCAGGCGTAGGTGCGCCCGGCGGTCAGACCGTCCCAGGTGACCGTCGCCGGCATGCCCGACTTCACGGTCGCGGTGCCGATCACGGTGTCGCCGGGCGTCAGCACGGCGATGCCATCGGTGGCGAACGAGGTCGTGCGAGCCTGCAGATCCACCGGCACCGTGAACGCGTCTTCCGAGCCGTTGTAGCGCTTCACCGGCGAATCGTACGCACCGGCGCCGAACTCGTCGAAGAAGGGCGAGTACGACTCGACGGTCATCGTGGACTTCGCCAGGTTGAACTGGAGCAGTCGCAGGAAGCTGGAGCCGAAGCGCAGCGAGTCGGTGTCGTGGTGGTCGGCTTCGCCATCACCATCGACATCGATGAGCCCGCCGGGCATCGGCTTGCACTTGCTGCCGGTGCCCGTTGCCGGGTCGTAGACGTCGGTGAGACCCGAGGCGACGCAGCGATCCTTCGTGAAGATCTTGCTCGCCGGCATCTGGTACTCCTGGTAGTCCGCCAGCAGCTCGACCGTCTTGTGGCTGATCGATGCCGACTTGGTCTTCACCTGCATCAGGTTGGTGCCCACACCGTGCACGTGACCGGCCAGGACCAGGAACACGTTCGGGTTGGGCGTGACCACCTTGCTGTAGAGACGGCTGCCGTCACTGCTCTTGTTCGCCGTGCGCCCGTCGGGCTTGCTCGACGCGGAGAGGTAGCCGTGAGTGATCAGGATTCCGTTGCGGTCGTGGTACCGCTGGAACACCGAACTCGCCCACTCGGCCTCGGCCTTGCTGACGCCGTACGAGAGGCCGACCGCGACGAAGTCCTGGCCACCGGCCGAGAACAGCACGTAGTTGTTCTGGTTGTCGGTTCCCGGCGTGATCACCTTGCCGCTGGCATCGGTGACCTCGTCGATCGTGTGGTACGACGCACCAGCGGGCCAACCCTGCGCTGCGGCCTGGTAGTCGCCCGCCGTGAAGGTGCGGTTGTAGAAGTCGTCCGCAGTGGTCGACTGCGCGGCCGGATTGGTCGGATCGTTCGGATCGGTCTTCGCATCGCTGCCGCCGCGGTTGTCGTGGTTGCCCGCGACCACCTGGGAGACGATGCCCTTGCCGTCCGATCCGCGCCACTTCCAGATCCGCTCGAAGGCGTTCTTGGCGACCGTGTTCTCGCGATCGATCTGATCCTTCTGCTCCGAGTACGGAGCCCCCAGCTTGTTGAGGTCGCCCGCGGCTGCGGGACCGTACTTCGCGAGGCTGGCCGGGGAGGCCGGATCCGACGCGTTGTTGTTGATGATGTCACCGGTGTTCGACGCGTAGACGATCTTGCGCTTCTCGGCGTTGTCGACCGTCCACTGCGCGGCGTCGTTGTAGGCCGCGGCCCACACCTTCTGCTCCTCCTTCGAGACGCGCATCGCGTTGTTGCCCTTGGCGGTCTCGTAGGTGGGGCTCGAGGGGTACTGGCCCGAGCCGCCCGCGGCGCCCTCGGCGATGTACTGCGGATCGGTCCAGTGCGCGAACGAGAAGTCGTACTTCGCGGGATCGAGGAACTGCTCGTTGGCGTTGGATCCGTCGCGCGGCGTCAGGTCGTCGGCGAACGGATCGCTGCCCACGGCCATCAGGTGCACGGTTCCGGCAGTCGTGGCATCGGCTCCCGCAGAAGCGTCGACCATCGACTCCCGCACATCGCCCTCGAGCTCCGTGCTGCCCGAGCTCGAGCCGCGGGCCGAGGAGATCTCGATCCAGGCGAGATCGCTCGTGTCCCAGGCGTAGAGCGCGATCGCGCGCTCCGGAGCGACCAGACCCGCCCAGCGCACGTGCCTCGCATCGGCCTTCGGCACGCGCACATCGAAGCGCTGGTAAGGCAGCAGGTCGTGAGCGCTGACCGAATCGGAGGTCCGTCCGTCGAAGTCCTGCGCACCCGAGATGGTCGTGGTGCGCGTCGCTGCGAAGTTCAGCGTCGAGGGGATCGCCGGAATCTCGCCGGTCTCGCCGCCCTCGGCCACCGAGGCCTCGGCCGCGGTGAAGGTAGTGGTCACCTTGCCACCGCTCGGCGACGTGGCGACCGCGGAGAGCGTCACCTTGCCGCCGGCC
>JAFKLV010000018.1 GCA_017304125.1 Sphingomonadales bacterium | reverse complement strand
CATCTCGCGCTGGCGGGATAACCGTTGCTCCCCTCCCTGGTGAAGGGAGGGGGTGGGGGTGGGTGGGTATGGGGTCGGCGGATCGGTGCCCCCCACACCAACCCACCCCCGACCCCTCCCTTGTTCAAGGGAGGGGAGAAGTCAGGGCTTGGGGGTCGCGGTGGCCGCCGGCGCCGGTGTCGGAGCTGCCACTACCGGCAACGCCGGCGAACGCCGCACCGACAACACCTTGATCACCGGCTCGAGCATCTGCCCCTTCATCACGCCTTCGCCGCGCGTCGGGGATGTCGGGGCTTCCATGATGCGGTGAACGAGGTCCATCCCGGTCACCACCTTGCCGAACACCGCATAGCCCGGATCGGTCGTCGTGGCGTCCATCGGCTTCATGTCGCCGACGATGATGAAGAAGTCGCCCGCCGCGGTCCCCGGCCTGTCCATCGCCATCGAGATCGCGCCGTCGACATGACTGAGCCCGGTCTTGCTGGTCGGCTCGTGCGCGATTTTCGGCAGCGTCCGCTTGGGATCGTTCTGCGTCCCGAACTGGATGAAGCCGTAATTGTCCTGGACCTTCACCGCGCGATAGAAATTCACCCCGTCGAGCCGCTTCTGATCGACATATTTGAGGAAGTTGCCGGCGGTGATCGGCGCATGCTCGCGATCGATCGCGATGACGATCGGCCCCATCGTCGTTGTGACGGTGACGTTGACGATTCCCGCCGGGGCCGGTGCGGCGGCGGGCGGCGCGGTCTGCGCGGCCAAAGCGGTGGGAAGGAGCGCGAGCAGCGCGGCGGACAGGGTGATCGGGCAACGCATCGCATCGAGCATAACCGGTCCAAAGCTGTCTGGAAATCGCTTGCCCTGCCGATCCGCCCGGTCCAGCATATGCGACGAGGCGATGCAACGCCGTCGCCTCGGGAGGAGAGGCACGGATGCAGCAACTGTCCGCGATGGATGCGTCGTTCGTTTATCTGGAAACCCCGCACACGCCGATGCATATCGGCTCGGTCGCGATCTACGATCCCGCTACCGCGCCGGGCGGGTTCGTCAGGTTCAAGGATATCCTTGCCTTCATCGCGGCGCGATTGCGTGGCGCGCGATCGTTCCGGCAGCGGCTCGTCCGCGTGCCGTTCGACCTCGATCATCCTTATTGGATCGAGGATCCCGAATTCGATCTGGAATTCCATGTCCGCCACATCGCTTTGCCCAAGCCGGGCGACTGGCGGCAGCTGTGTATTCAGGCGGCGCGGCTCCATTCGCGGCCGATGGATCTGACCAAGCCCTTGTGGGAATTCACCGTGATCGAGGGGCTGGACAATATTCCCGGTCTGCCCCCCGGCTGTTTCGCTTTGATGTGCAAGGTGCATCACGCTGCGATCGACGGCATGTCGGGGGTGGAAATGTCGGCCGCGGTCCATTCGATCACGCCGGACACCACTGCGCCGGCGGACGACGATCCGTGGCAGGCGGAGAATATGCCGAACGTCGCCGACCTGCTGGCGCGCAGCTATTTCAACAGTCTCGTCCAGCCGATGCGGGTCATGGAGACGATCGGGCGCTCGCTGCCGGGGATGGGGCGGCTCGCCGATCAGGTACGCAAGGGCGACGTATCGCTGCGCAACACCCGGCCCGCGCCCAAGACGCGCTTCAACGGCAAGGTCGGCGCGCATCGCGTATGGGATGCGGTGCCCTTCTCGCTCAAGGAGATACGCGCGCTGAAGGAGGCGGTGCCCGATGCGACGGTCAACGATGTGGTGCTGTCGATCGTCGGCGGTGCGCTCAGGCGCTACCTCCAGTCGAAGGACGAACTCCCCAAGGAGACGCTGACCGCGATGGCGCCGATCTCGGTGCGTCAGGAAGGCGAGAAGGCCGCGCTCGGCAATCTCGTTTCGGCGATGGTCGTCGGGCTCGGCACGCATGTCGAGGATGCGCTTGAACGGCTACGTTTCGTTCATGACGAGGCGGTCAATTCCAAGGCGATGACCAATGCGGTCGGGGCGAAGAATCTGTCCGATTATTCGCAGCTGATGCCCAGCGCGCTCGCCGGGCTCGCCGCCCGGCTCTATACGCGGGTGGGGGCGGTCAATGCGCACGCCCCGGCGTATAATTGCGTCGTCACCAATGTGCCGGGCAGCCGCGTTCCGCTCTATTTCTGCGGCGCGAAGATGGTCGGGATGTTCGGCACCGGGCCGGTGTTCGACGGGATGGGGCTGATCAACCCGGTCTATAGCTATGGCGATACGATCGCGATCAGCTTCACCAGCGATCG
>JAFKLV010000017.1 GCA_017304125.1 Sphingomonadales bacterium | reverse complement strand
GGCCTTGAGTCGGGGTCCATTGTGGCGCGAGGGCGGCGGCTAGAACCTCTTGTCCTGCGCTTGCCTCCCGATGGACCCCGGCTCAAGGCCGGGGCGACGGGTTTGGGCTGGGGTCTGGCGCCGGCGCGAACCCGCGCTACACTCGCGTCATGGGGAGAGGATTCGTCGCGGCGTTGATCGCCGGCGCGGCCTATATGGTCGTCGTATTGGGCTATTGGAGCGGGCCGGGCGCGGTGCTGCTCAAGGGCGCCGGGGTCGCGCTGCTCGCCTTCTGGGCGGCGATGCAGGCGCGGTCGACCGACGGCTGGCTGATCGCCGCGGTGATGGCGCTGGGCGCGACCGGCGACGTGTTGCTCGAACTCGCCGGGATGGTGCCGGGCGCGGCGGCTTTCCTTGGCGGCCATATCGTTGCGGTGGTGCTGTATCGCCGCAACGGCGCGGGCTGGGTGCTGATCGCCTGTGCGGCGGTGGCGGTCGCGGCGGCGGCGCGGCTGGTGGCGCATGATATGGGCGTCGCGCTCTACGCGCTCGGGCTTGGCGCGATGGCCGGGGCGGCGACCGCCTCGCGCTTCCCGCGCCGCTTCGTCGCGCTGGGGGCATGGCTGTTCGTGGTATCCGATCTGCTGATCTTCGCGCGAATGGGGCTGCTCGCCGACAGTATCCTGCCGCACCTGCTGATCTGGCCGACCTATTTCGGTGGTCAGGCATTGATCGCCTGGGGCGTCGTCACGACCTTGGCGCGGAGGCGAAATGACCACGGTTTACACGATCGGCTATGAAGCCGCGACGATGCCCGAATTCCTCGCCGCGCTCGCCGCGGCGGGGGTGAAGCGCGTGATCGACGTGCGTGCTCTGCCGCTGTCGCGCCGGCCCGGCTTCTCGAAATCGCCGCTCGCCGCGGAACTGACCGCGCACGGCGTGGATTATGTCCATCTGAAAGCGCTCGGCACCCCGAAGCGCGGGCGCGATGCGGCCAAGAAGGGCGATGTCGCGACGCTGCGCGCGGTCTATGATGCGCAGCTCGCTTTGCCCGAGGCGCAGTCCGCGGCGGCGCGGATGCGCGATCTGGTGGCGGAAACGCCCTGCGCCTTGTTGTGCTTCGAGCGCGACCCCTGCCACTGCCATCGCACCCTGCTGCTCGCCGCGGAGGGCGAGGGGATGAATGTGGTCCACCTCTTTGCCGGAGCGATGCCGTGACCCGCACGATGACCTTTGACGTGATTTCCGACGTGGTATGCCCGTGGTGCGTGATCGGGTTGCTCGGGCTGGAGCGCGCGCTGGCGGCGACCGGCGATGTCGTGACCCCGGTGATCCGGTTCCAGCCGTTCGAGCTCAATCCCGATATGCCGCCGGGAGGGCAGGATATCGGCGAGCATCTGCGCGAGAAATATGGCGCGCAGGCCGGCAGTGGCGGCGAGGTGCGCGAGCGCATCCGCACGATGGCGGCGGGGCTCGGCTTCGAGATGGCGCAGCGCCCGGGCGCGCGGATCTACAATACCTTCGATGCGCACCGCCTGATCGACTGGGCGCAAGGGCAGGGGAAGGCGCTGGCGCTCAAGCATGCGCTGTTCCGCGCCTATTTCACCGAGGGACGCGATCCGGGCGACCCGGCGGTGCTGGCGGCGGCGGCCGAGGAAGCCGGGCTCGACGGCGCGGCGGCGGTGATCGACAGCGATGCCTATGCCGCCGAGGTGCGCGCGGCGGAGGATCGGTGGCGCGGCGACGGCATTACCTCGGTGCCGTCGATCATCGTCGACGGGCGTTATCTGATCCAGGGGGCGCAGGAGCCGGCCGCTTATGAGCGCGCGATCCGGCGCATTGCGGCGGAAGCCGCGTAAGGAGAAGAGCGATGCTCGGGATCGATGTGGCAAGCGACGGGCTGGTCGAGCTGGTGGTCGACGGCGCGATTTCGCGTGAGGATTTCGACTCCGTGGTCACCACGCTGGAGGCGCAGTTCGAAACCCACCAGAAGCTCAATGTGGTGGAGATCGTGCGCAAATTCGGCGGGATCGCCCCGGCCTTGTGGTGGCGTGACGTGAAATGGAGCTTCGGGCATCTCGATCGCTTCGGGCGCTGCGCGATCGTGACGGATGCGGGCTGGATCGGCCCGGTCGCGCGCGCGCTGGGCGCGATGCTGCCGATCGAGCTGCGCACCTTCCACATCGACGGGCTGGAGGCGGCACGCGCCTGGGCGCGGGGAAGCGATTGATCGCGGTTTCGGCGCGCCCCTTTCCTTCGTCATGCCGGATCAAGTCCGGCATGACGG
>JAFKLV010000016.1 GCA_017304125.1 Sphingomonadales bacterium | reverse complement strand
CAGATGCGCGGTAATCACGTCCGCCCCCGCCGCCGCGGCGAGCAATGCCGCGCGCACCGGATCGGGCGTGTCGCCGCCACGGGCATCACGCACCGTCGCGACATGATCGATGTTGACGCCGAGGCGCAGCGGATGCGTCACGCCGCGGCCCTGCTGCCCGGCTTGATCGCGGGGATCGCCGCCAGTTCCGGCGGCAGCGCATCGGCCTCATAGGTCGGCACGTCGAGCTTGATCAGCGGGAAAAAGGGCACGCCGAGATCGGCGGTGCCGTTCGAACGATCGACCAGCGACGCGCCGGCGATCACCTTGCCGCCCGCCGCCTCGATCGCCTTGATCGCCTCGCGGCTGGACAGCCCGGTGGTGACGACATCCTCCATCATCAGCACCTCCTGCCCCGGCGCGAGCCGGAAGCCGCGGCGCAGTTCGAAGGTGCCGGTGGGGCGCTCGACGAACATCGCCTCGACCCCCAAAGCGCGCGCCATTTCATGCCCGGCGATCACCCCGCCCATCGCGGGGGAAACGACCGCGCTGATCCGCGCGCGCAACTCGGCGGGAATCCGCGCGGCGAGCGCGTCGCTCAGCCGTGCGCCGCGGCGCGGGTCCATCAACACCCGCGCGCATTGCAGGTAACGCGGGCTGCGCAACCCGGAGGACAGGATGAAATGCCCTTCGAGCAGCGCGTCCGCGGCGCGAAACTCGGCCAGCACCTCGTCGTCGGTCATGCTTGTCCCTTCAGCGTTATTTTGCCCCCGCGAGATACGGTCCGAAGGGCCCCCGCGCAACGCCGACAGGCAAAAATGCCCGTTGGCGCTTGAGGACGCGGGAACGCGTGCGTATAGCGCGGGCGGATTGGACGGAATCTGCGCCGCGTGGGCGGCAGTGGGGCCACGACTGGCAGGGGTGATAACGAGACGATGAGAATCGCGTTCAAAGGATTGGCACTGGCGGCGAGCCTCGCGCTCGCCGGGCTGATGCCCGCCGCGGCGCAGGCGCCCGCGAAACAGGAAGCGCCCGCCGCCGCTGCTGCGGCCCCGGCCGCAAATGCCGCAGCGCCCGCCGCAACCGCCGCGAAGCCGACCTCGCCCGAACTGGCGATGGACGGTGCGCCGGCGATGACGGTCAAGCCGATGCTCGGTCAGCCGACCGACGGCCTGATGACGATCCAGCCGCAGGTGACCGAAGTCGGCCGCCGCGCGCACGGCTTCCACGATCACATCCTGCTGCCGCTGATCACCGCGATCTCGCTGTTCGTTCTCGCGCTGCTGATCTGGGTGGTGATCCGCTATCGCCGCGCCGCCAATCCGGTGCCGTCGAAGACCAGCCACAATACCGCGATCGAAATCGCCTGGACGTTGATCCCGGTGCTGATCCTCGTCGCGGTGGCGGTGCCGTCGATCGGGCTGCTCAACGCGCAGTACAAGCCCGCGCCGGCCAATGCCGTGACGCTGAAGGCGATCGGCAACCAATGGTATTGGAGCTACCAATATCCGGATAATGGCGGGCTCGAAATCACCGCCAACATGCTGAAGGAAAAGGATCAGGTTGCGCCGGGCGAGCGTTACCGCACCGATGCCGACGGCCCGCGCCTGCTCGCGGTCGACAATCGCATCGTGCTGCCGGTCGGCGTGCCGATCCGCCTGATCACCACCGCCAATGACGTGATCCACAGCTGGGCGATCCCGGCATTCTGGATCAAGCTCGACGCGGTGCCGGGCCGTCTCAACGAGACGAGCTTCACGATCGAGAAGCCGGGCCTGTATTTCGGCCAATGCTCCGAATTGTGCGGCGCCCGCCACGGCTTCATGCCGATCGCGGTGGAAGCCGTGCCGCCGGCCGAATTCGCTGCCTGGGTGAAGGCCAAGGGCGGCACGATGCCGGGCGAGGCCAAGCCCGCCGCGGCCGCGCCGGCTGCTGCTGCCGCCGCGCCGGCCGCCAATGCCGCTGCTCCTACCAACACCGCCGAAGCGGCGCCCGCAAATGCGAGCGCCGGCGCGGCAGCGACCGGACGCTGAGCCATGACTGATACTGCGATCCCTTCGGCGTTCGAGGCGCATCACGCGCACGACCACCATCATGATGCCGATCACAAGCCGGGCTTCTTCGCCCGCTGGTTCATGTCGACGAACCACAAGGACATCGGCACGCTCTATCTGATCTTCGCGATCTGCGCCGGCATCATCGGCGGCGGGATTTCGGGGCTGATGCGCGCCGAGCTGATGCATCCCGGCATCCAGTACCTTCAGGGCTGGGCGGCGCATCTCCACGGCG